>NZ_QUIO01000029.1:0-55134 GCF_003480145.1 Ruminococcus sp. AM42-11
TTGCGAGATGATTATTTATTTAATATTGAATATATTATTAGATCGATAGATATTTTGGTCAAAAAAGAAGTGATTATTGTTAAAGATGATGGAGTATTGTTGCTTAATGATAACTCGTACTTACCTAAAATAGAAATTACAGTATTTTTTAAATCTGTATTAGAAGAAAGCAAGAATTTTACAGATCGCCAGTTTTTAAAGGAGGTATTGGATAATGTTTAAGATTGAATTTTTGAGTTTGTATGATTTGAATGAAAACAAGTATACATATTCATTTTCAAAAGGATTGAATTATTTTGTCGGAAGCAATAGTACTGGAAAGACAGTTTTCTATAATTTTCTTGATTATATGTTTGGATCATCAGCCAAAATATCAAAGGAGCCTTGGTTTCATGGTACATTAAAAAAAGCAGAAATGGAGTTCGTATATGGCAATATAAAATATAAGGCTGTAAGAACACTTGATTCCAATAAGAATTTTTTTGGTTACGCTGACGACGTAAATTTAGAACCAGTAAATGAAGAATTATATAAGGAAAGATTAAATTCTGTATTTACATGTGATGAAGGAATGCTTAAAGAATTTAGAAAGTTTGTTGAAGAAGATATTTCGTATAGAACGTTTACGCTATTTAACTTTTTAGGAGAGACAAGACAAGGTATTCTTAATAATTTCTTTGATAAATGTGATCAAGTAAAATATTCAATAAAGCTTCCTGGTATTTTAAATTATATATTTAATAATCATTTGAGTGAGATCGCGGATATTAGGAAAAAATTAGAAAAATTGGAACAGGAAATAGGAGAACTGGAATGTAAGCAGAGTAAATTTGTATTTATTTGTAGTGGTGTTAATTCTAGATTGGCAAAATTAGATATAAATAAACGTTATGTGGGAAATAATGCTTCTGAAATTCGTAAAGAATTGATATCCATAAAAAATATGGAGAAAAAATCGGAGACACAGAAGGAAAATATAGCTGTTTTAGAAACTGTTTACAATAATTTGTCAGAACAAATAAGGGTATATGAAAATAGTAAGGAAGATTCAAGACAGTTAAAAAAGAAAAGTGAAAATCAAAAAGTTTTATTAGAAAGATTGAATAGTCTTGTGAAGGAAAACAGTCAATACAATTATCTAATTGAACCAATACGAAAACTAATAGGGGAATTGAATAGTACAATTTCTTTTAGTGAGTATCTTCAAAAAGATGAAACAATTGATATTTTAAAAAAGCAAATGTTGGCCACCAAAAAAGAAATTCGGGAGAATGATAGTAGGTTTACATGTTATTCTGTTGAACAGAAGACAAAATATATTAGTGTTATTGAAGAATTACTCGATGATGAAGTTGTTTTTAATGAAGATGATTTAAAAGATAAAAAGAAACAAAAACGTGAATTAAGGGAAAAACTTAAGCTTTTGCAAAATACTGACAATGAAACAAAGCTTTCAAATTTAGAGAAGATAATCACTGAGTTATATTCAACTGCAAATGATTGCTCAGAAGTTGTAAAGACAGATTATGAAAAAAAAGGTTTTGCTATTAAATATTACAAAAATGGAAATGTATTACAACCGTCAATAAGTGATGAAGGAGAATCAACAAATTACTATACTGGAAGTATGGCAAGACATACATTAATGCAGCTTTCAGCATATTTAGGTTTTCTAAAAATGCTTTTAGAAGAAAATAAATATCCAATTATACCATTTTTGGTAATAGACCATATTTCGAAGCCTTTTGACAAAGATAATAGTTTGGCAATAGGTAAAATATTTGAAAAGGCCTTTGAATATATTGGTAAAGATAACCTACAGGTTTTTTTGTTTGATGATGAAAAAAGTTGTGATTTGGGGTTAACTCCAGAAAATGAACAATCTATGACAGAAGAAGGGAAAACAGGGTTTAATCCATTTTATATACCATAATGGTTGCTTGATTTATGGAAGGAGAATGTGTTGGTCATTAACATTCGGATGAATGTTCAATTAATGCCTAAACGCTAGAAAAATATCTATTGTTTAAAGCAAAAATTCTTAGTAGTCTTTCACTTGCACCCCAAAAGGTTTCATAGTATCATATATCCTATAAAAAGATAATGATGCTATGAGCCTTTTTTTATTTAGGAGCGATATCTATGGGAAGATTTGTAAATCCAGACAACCGTGCTTTTCAGGCGGCTTTGAATTCGAAAATATATGTTGATAAGACTGGTTTGTTGGAATACACAAATAGTGTTTTGAACTCAACAAATGCGTACATTTGCAACAGCCGTCCGCGGAGATTTGGAAAGTCTATTACGGCAAATATGCTCACGGCATATTACAGTAAAGCATGTGACTCCAGTGAAATGTTTTCCAATCTGAAAATCAGCAAAAAACCAGATTTCATGGAGCATTTGAACAAGTACGACGTGATTCATTTTGATGTGCAATGGTGTATGATGGCGGCAGGAGACCCGGAAAATATTGTCTCGTATATTACCGAGCAGACAATTTAGGAATTGCGGGAATTTTATCCAGATGATCTTCCGAATGATATAAATTCATTACTTGAGGCTTTATCCAAAATTAATAATGCAACAGGAAATAAGTTTGTTGTAATTATTGATGAGTGAGATGTCCTGATAAGAGATGAGGCGCAGAAACAGCAAGTGCAGGACCGATATATTGATTTTCTCAGAGGAATGTTCAAGGGAACTGAGCCTACCAGATTCATAGCACTGGCTTTTTTGACAGGAATTCTACCGATTAAAAAATTGAAAACCCAGTCCGCGCTTAATAATTTTGATGAATTTACCATGTTGAGTTCAGGGGATTTTGCGTCTTATATCGGATTTACGGAAGCAGAGGTAAAGACGCTTGCCGAGAAATATAACCAGGATTATGAGAAAGTAAAAAAGTGGTATGACGGTTACTGGCTAAATGATTATCAAGTATATAATCCAAAAGCGGTTGTCAGTGTAATGCTGCGTGGAGAATTTAAAAGCTATTGGTCCGAAACTGCTTCATATGAAACGGTTGTGCCATTGATCAACATGGATTTCGATGGATTAAGATCTGCAATTATCGAAATGCTGTCAGGAGATTCCGTGAGTGTAGATGTAACTACGTTTCAGAACGATATGACTAGTTTTTCCTGTCGGGATGATGTAATTACGTGTTTAATTCATTTTGGGTATCTTGGTTATAATCAGATTTATAAAAAAGCTTTTGTACCTAACGAGGATATTCGTCAGGAGTTACTTAGGATTATGAGAAGAAAATAACGGGAGGAACCAACCATGGGACATTTCTATTTCATCCGGCACGGGCAGACCTTGTGGAATGTTGAGAACAAAATTTGCGGGGCTACAGACAGTCCGCTTACAGAATATGGACGCGAGCAGGCAAAGGAGACAGGACAAAAGATTCTTGCAGAGGGGATTAAGGCAGATGAAATCCTCTGCTCTCCGCTTAGCAGGGCAGCGGATACTGCCAGGTTGATTTCGGAAATGACAGGAATTCCATACAGGGTGGAACCAAGGCTGATTGAGCAGAATTTTGGAAAATGGGAGTCCACTCCCCGGGATGGGAAGGATTTCAAGAAAGCAAAGGAGTTTTTTGCATGCAGTCATGAAGGCGGAGAATCAACACTTCGGTTGGCACAGAGAATCTATAATCTTCTTGATGAAATAAAAGCAGAGTCCGATAAAAAGACCTATATTCTGGTTGCCCACAATGGAATCGCCAGAGTGGTACAGTCCTATTTTACGGATATGACAAATGAGGAATATGCTGCATTTGGAGTAAAAAACTGTGCTGTGGTTCGATATGATTTTAAATGATAAAAGAATATTCGGAATATGAATGGTTATTTTGAAACGGTAAGTAATCTTGAGGTAATTAAGCCGGAAAAGAAACGAATAACTCTGCGCCATTATCCTGATTAAAGAGGCAAACGAAGGAGAACAGGGAAAAGAGACTGGAGAAAAACTAAATGATAGTTAATAAGTGTTCGGAAATTTTATTAGCAAAATCAAAAAAACTATATGGGAACTACCGGGATAACTGTACAGTTGTCCAGAGAATGCTGGAAAAATATAAAAAGTTATATCCTAATATTTCTGATTATTCTATAATGCATTTTATCGATATTGCAGAATTTTGTGATATGATAATGGATAAGCAGAAACTGGAAAATCTGAATGAAGATGAGTGCTACTGTCTTTTGTCCGCAGCGCTATTTGCACATATTGGATTTGGCTTAAATCAGGAAATTATGAATAGATATGTGGACAAGCTTGGAATTCAGAAGCAGGCAGAAGAGCTTACGTTCTTTCAGGTTATGAGTAAATATCATGTTTTGTTCAGTGCATGCCTGTTGGAAGAATACGGCGATATATTTGAATTTCCATCAGATCTGCATAAATATGCCATAATCCGTATGCTTCACTTTATCGGTGAAAATGGTACAGCACCTGTTCAGTTAGAAGAAGCTTTGGTGTTGAACAATCAAAATGTTATCAGGCTGAAGGAACTGGCAGCTGTGTTAGCTGTTGGAAACCAGCTGGCAGAACTAAAAAATGCAAATATTGATTTGAGCTATGACAAGTTCGACAAATATAATTCCGAAGAAATCGTTGGATTTGTTGAAAGAAACGTGGTAAGAAGTATTAAGGTAAAAGATGGCAAGCTGGTGATAGAAGCAGGCGGTTCGGATTCGGCTTATACACTGATTGAGCGGAAGGTAAATTTAATTATTGATAATTTCGGGAAAATTGTCAGTAGTCTGTCTGACCGGTCAGACTACAGTTTGAATCTTTTTTCCATTGTTTCCATAGAGCTTCACCGCCTTCCGTCTTCGGAAACAGCTGAAAAAATCTATCTGAACAAAGAAATCGAAGAATCATGGACAGATAAGGACAGGGAACTGTTTCAGAAGCTTTCTCCTGAGGAAAGAGTGTTTTATGCCGATTATTTATCCACAGAATTCGAGACAACCAAATTCCTTATAGAGTTCGCGAAAACCAACAAAGCCGTACTGGAAGGATTAGAGTACAGAGTGAAATCACCGAAATCCTTGTACAATAAGCTTTATCAGAGAGTAGAGAAATCCTTCTTTGATTCGCTGGCGGATGTAGTCCGTTATACGATCATACTGGATCCGGAAGATTATGTAGAACAGATCCGTTCTGTTATAACGGCTTTGTCTGAGAAAAACTGGAAAATTTATGCATTAAAAAATTATTGGACTAATGACGGTTTTCCATACAATGGCGTGAATACCAAATTTAAAAATCCGCGCAACTACCGAATTGAAATCCAGTTTCATACAAAGGAAAGCTTTGATGTGAAAATGAGCAAGGAAGACCACGACTTGTATGAGCAGAGAAGAGTCCTTGAGCCTGGATGTGATGAGTATAACAGGATATTGCAGCTGCAGCTGAACTTATATTCTAATATGGAGTATCCAAAAAACATTGCACTTTTAGATAATATTTGAACAAATTAAGGAAAAGGGGAAGAAATATGTTTTCTTTAAAAGAAAAAGAAGTAAATACTGGACGCCAGAGAGAGCTTGACCTGGTAAAAGGCTTTCTGATGATCATGATTGTATTTATACATTCTTTTCAGACAATTGCAGGTGCAGCAGCGGCAGAGTCAAGTGTACATAAAATTATGTTTGCCCTGTTTATGCCTACCGGAGCCTGCTTATATCTGTTTACCATGGGTTTTGGAAGTGTTTTTACACGTCATTCCCAGCCAAAGGACATGGTCAGAAACGGTATAAAACTGTTGATTTACCAAGGCATAAGCAATTTGTGCTATGCGGCAGTCATGACGGTCAGTTACGCCATAAGAAATTCCATTACAGGGGAAGTGGCAGGCAGCAGGGAAGTATTTGAAGCAAGTCGGTATTCCATGCTTACATTTGTGAATATCTTTTTCATATCCGGTATGTGCTACCTTGTACTTGCTTTGTACAGGAAATTTAATGTAAAACTTGGCGGTTACATAATAAGTGCATTGATAGTGGGAATCGTAACACCTTTTACCAAACTGCTGGTTTCTGATAATCAGGCACTTAACTGGCTTCTGGATATGACCTTTGGGGGAAAAGGTGAGACAAGCTTCTGCTTTTTTCCATATCTGAGTTATGTATTTTTAGGATATGTTTTTGCAAAAGTAATCAGAAAAGTACCAGAGGATGAAAAAGGAGCTTTTTACAAAAAGAGCGGTCTGGTATGCGGAATCGTAGCGGCAGCCTGGTTTGTAATCTGCATCGTAATGCATCCGGGTGTTGACGGATTCTTTAATTATATGATCGAACAGTATCGAACTCCCGGACTTGTGAAAGTAGTGGGAACCTTCTGCAGCATTATCCTTGTATTTGCAGTGGCATTTTTTCTCATGCCGATTATAGAAAAATGGAAATTTGTTTACAATAAGCTGTGCTATTATTCCAGGCAGATATCCAAAATGTATGCAGTGCATATTGGAGTATATTGGACGATTGCTGGTTTTGCAGCTTTTTACGAATTTAGTGTAAGAGATTGTCTGATTTTGTCAGTCGTTGTGCTGATCGTAACAGATCTACTTGTGCAGGGATATCTGAAACTGACAGATAAGCTAAAAGGATAAAAATGGAACAATACTATTATAATCATATGAACAAACCCCAGCAGGCTACTTATCACAGCATTTTTGTCGGGGTGAAAAATCTATCGGATGAAATTCAGGTTCCGGCATTTTCCGGAGAGGAGCTTTACAATATTTTTTTCCAGATGAGGCTGGACCATCCGGAAATATTCTGGGTAACTAATTTTAAATATCGTTACTACAAAGATTCGCCGAACCTGATTTTCATACCGGAATATCTTTTTGAGAAAAACAAGATCCGGGAGCATCAGAAGGCTCTGACAGCCAGGGTAGAGAAGCTTGTCCGCCCGGCACAGAAGATGTCTGAGTGGGAAAAAGAGAAATATGTGCACGATTTTATCTGCGAAAATGTCCGTTATGACAAACTGAAAAAAGCATATTCCCATGAGATCATAGGTCCTCTTGGACAGAGCGTCGGGGTATGCGAGGGCATTGCGAAAGCGGTGAAGGTTCTTCTGGATGCGCTGGGAGTATGGTGTGTGATCGCAATTTGCGGTAACAATCCGGAAAAAGGAATCAAATACCGGCACACCTGGAATATTGTAAAGATAAATGGCACATATTATCATTTAGATGCCACTTTTGACAACAGCCTGGGAAAAGATCGCGAAAACAAGGAAATCCGCTATGACTATTTCAACCTGGATGATCAGCAGATCTTTCGCGATCATGAGCCCTTGATCGCGCCTGCGCCTCATTGCAATGATCATGATCATTTTTACTACAAAGAGAAGAAATTATCATTTACCAAACAGGAGGATGTATACAAGCGGTCTTTGCAGGCTGCTAAGAAAGGAAAGGTGCTTGTTTTTCACTGGCGGGGTGGATACCTGACAAAAGAAGTATTAAATGAGCTTCTTGACCTAATCCGCAAAGCAGGCATGGAAAAAGAGAAAAACGCAATGGTCAGCATAAACTGGCCTCAGGCAGTTCTTCGCGTCCAGTATGCTGACATACAGGTACAGGAGAGTGTTATGCTGGAGGAAGCGAATGAAGGGGAGAAGGATTGATGAAATGACCCAAGGAATTTTGTGCTGAAACTGTCCAGGTTACTGTTCAGAAAAAATTAAAACATTGTTGAAAGAATTCTATTGTTATATGATTTCGTAAGTGATATACTTAAACACAAGAAGAACCGTGTAAAATTATAGTTTACTTTTTGCGCGGTTTCTTATATATGCAGCGGTTAGTTTAAACTAACAAAAGACGGTTTGAAAGATTATAGCGAAAATATAATCAACAAGCTATAGAACTGTTACTATACCGCTGAAGAGAATTATTTTTGCTATATATATGAAAAATTTTCGATTATACAAGGAAGGAAAATGTAATGCTAATGAATATTTTTGAAGGTATACTGATTCCATTTGTTGGAACAACACTAGGTGCAGCATGTGTGTTTTTTATGAGAAAAACACTTAGCAAGTCAGTGCAACGTGCACTTGCAGGGTTTGCAGCAGGCATAATGGTTGCTGCTTCAATCTGGAGTCTTCTGATTCCGGCTATTAAACAATCTGAGAGTATGGGAAGATTATCATTTGTTCCGGCAGTTGTTGGGTTCTGGATTGGTATTTTGTTTTTACTAGCGCTCGATCATTTGATTCCACATCTTCATGTTGGAAGTGATCAGGCAGAGGGACCGAAAAGCAAGCTTGGCCGTACAACAATGATGGTGTTGGCTGTTACACTACACAACATCCCTGAAGGTATGGCAGTCGGTGTAATGTATGCAGGATTTCTTGCTGAAAATGCACAGATTACAGCAACAAGTGCACTCGTTTTATCACTTGGAATTGCCATTCAGAATTTTCCAGAAGGAGCGATTATATCCATGCCGCTTAGGGCAGAGGGCGAAAGCAAGGGAAAGGCATTTCTCGGAGGTGTACTTTCAGGAGTGGTTGAACCGATTGGAGCAGTACTGACGATTCTTGCTGCACAGCTGGTAATCCCGGCATTACCATATTTACTGAGCTTTGCAGCAGGAGCCATGTTATATGTTGTGGTTGAAGAACTAATTCCGGAAATGTCGCAGGGACAGCACTCGAATATTGGTACGCTTTTCTTTGCACTTGGATTTAGTTTGATGATGATCCTAGATGTGGCATTAGGGTAAGAGGCGAGAAATGATTCTTAGCGATTATGCTGGCAGTTACATTTGAAAGCAGTTTTGGAGATAAATTTATGTATCAACATGCTATGAAGGCACCAGATGAAATGAGGGAATTGCATAAGCAGTTTTATGCTTATATGAAAAGAATGAAGAAATGCGGATGCAAGGCGAAAAGGTACAGTGATTGGAGAAAAAAGCATGAAAAATGAAGAATATAAAAAATGTCAATTAAAGAATTTACAAAAGCAGCAGGAAGATATGAAAGTAGCCATGCTGGTATTTACGAAATGTGCAAGAAAGATTATCCGGATCCACAGGCATTTTTTGACAGTGTGAAGAGATGTCTTCGCCCAAATGGAAGGTTGGTTCTTAGAGATGTGAACAGTGACAACAAAGTATTGGTATGGCTAATGAATACATTGGAAATGCCGTTGGCAAATATATGCGGACATGGAGATGTCCAGGTGCCAACAAGAGATGTGGTCATAAAATGTTGCAAAAAAGCAGGATTAAAAGTAGAAAAATTTGAAATTCGTAAAGGTATGCGAATGCATTGTGTTGTGAGAAAAGCCTAAAGGAGACCAGCTATGAAATTTTATGAAAGTGGAGACAATCGTAAACCAGTGATTTTTTTATTTCCGGGTACCTGTTGCCTGTATAGCAGCTTTAACCATATACTGGATGGGTTACATTCTTATTTTTATACGGTAGCAGTTTCTTATGATGGATTTGATACAAATGAGAAAACAGAATTTTGTTCAATGGAAGATGAATGTGAAAAAATTGAGCAGGAAATCAGGAAAAAGTATGGTGGCAGAATTAAAGCAGCATATGGGTGTTCCCTTGGAGGAAGTTTTGTATCCCTTTTGATTCAGCGGAAAAGAATTCATATAGATCATGGCATCATTGGGAGTAGTGATATGGACGAAGCGGGTTCATTTATGGCAAGAATCCAGTCATCGATAGTTGTGCCGATTATGTATAGAATGGTTCACACAGGTAAATTACCTAAATTTATGCAAAAGAAAATAAATGAAGCAGATAAATCAAAGAAAGAACTGGTTGCTGGATTTTTAAATATGTTCGGTATTGACCAGGGAGGACAGGTGTGCCGGAAACAATGGTACAGACTTTGTATGCAAGAGCAAAAGAAACAAGAAAGAAAAATGCCAAAATAAATGACGAAATTGCAGTAGAACTTGTGAAAAAGCTTGATTATGACTTTTCCAAGGCAGATAAAGATAACGCCATGACTTATGGTGTGATTGCGAGAACAATTGTATTAGACCGGATGGTTGAGCAATATTTGGAGAAGCATGCAAATACAGTTGTTGTAAATATTGCATGTGGACTGGATACCAGATGTTATCGAATGGAAGGAAAATATCTGCGTTGGTATAATGTGGATCTGCCGGAAGCGATGAAGATAAGGAAACAGTTTCTTACAGAAACAGGTCCGGTGTATCAGATTACAAAGTCTGCAATGGATGATTCCTACGTGGATGATATCGATTATCACGGAGAAAATGTTTTGGTGATAATCGAAGGACTTACTATGTATTTGTATGAGAAGGACATCAAAAAAATGTTTTCTATTATTGAAAAATCATTTCAGGAAGTAACCGTAATGGTCGAAACCATGTCACCTTTTGTTGTAAAACATGTGAAAGAAAAATCCATAGAGGGAAGCAATGCAAAATTCACATGGGGAGTTAAGAATGGAAAAGAGCTGCAAAGAATCATATCGGAATTTTCTGTTCAGCAGGAAGTCAGTCTGGTCGAAGGGATGAAAGAACTTATGCCGATTTATCATGTGATAGGTAAAATTCCAACTGTTCGAAATATCTCGAACAAAATAATAGTTATGGAAAAACATGGATGATATTATACGAGCAGGAGATGATACAGATGAAGAAAAGACATTTTGATGTGGGAACAGATGGATTTTATGCTGCATACTGGAAATGTAAATCAGATTCAGACTGTGCAATGATTGCCATGATCGGAGATGATTCAGAGGATTATCTAGCGCGTACATCTGTGAAATGGTTACATAAACTCGGTGTGAATGTGATGACAATGTCACCTGGAAAAAAGGATTATGGACATCATAATTATCCGCTGGAGCGTATAGAAAAAGCAATTGATTGGTTAAAAGCACATGGTAATCAGAAGATAGGAATTGTCGGGGCATCTACTACAGGAACACTTGCTTTAACTGCAGCTTCTTATTTTGAAGATATTACATTGACGATTGGTCTGACACCGAGTGATTTTATCTGGCAGGGATTTATGCAGGGCAAAAAAGATGGATGTAAAGAATGGCCGATTGAGGGAGAATCTCTTTTTTCTTACAAAGGAGAACCGCTTCCGTATATGCCATTTTGTTACAAACATCCGGATTACTGGCATGTGATTGAGAAAGAAACAAAGCGAACAGGTGATATGATTAATTCGAGAAAACTGTTTGATGATTCGGAAAAGGCTCACACAATCACAGAAGACGAGATGATCAAGATTGAAAAAATCAATGGAATATTATTGCTGATTGGTGCTGAAGATGATGTGTTATGGGATACAGCAAAATATATCCGCCGTATGAAGCAGCGTATGAAAGAACATCCACACACATGCAGGTTGGAGTATGTTATTTATGAGCATGGAACCCATTTCGTTTTTCCAGAGAGTATGTTAAAGACGATGTTGCCAGTTGGTTCTGGAGTTTTCATGAAACTGGCATTTCAGGCAGCAAGAAAACATCCGAAAGAATGCCGTAGTACGCGTCTGGATATCGATCAGCGGGTGAGAAATGCTGTTGCAGAATGGAAGAGTAGAAAAAGAGACGGATAAAAAATAAAAAATGTACAGAAGGTGAAAATATGGTTTTTAAAACAACAGGAAACAAATCAGAACCAGTTGTTCTTTTCTTTCATGCAATGGGAGTGACTGGGGAAAGCAGCATGCCGGTTGCTGACAAATTGGCGGGAAAATTCTATTGTATTATGCCAACCTCAACAGTGTATTGCTCCGGACAGAGGTACTGCAGCAAAAGTGATGAGGTACAGCAAGTGGTACGATTTCTGGAGAAACAAGAAATCAAAGAGATAGAACTTGTAGTGGCATCTTCTATCGGTGCAGATCTTGCCATGGCATTTGTGACGAATGCCAAAATACCGGTTAAGCATATATTTTTTGATGGCGGACAGTTTGCACAGATTGGAAAGGTGACACGCAGGATTATGGTTCCATTCTTAAGTCCAGACTTGATAAGAATGGAGAATTAAAATCATCAGATTCTTTTTCAAGCATTGAATTATATGGTACATCAGCTTGCAAAAAAGCAGGATTAAAAGTAGAAAAATTTGAAATTCGTAAAGGTATGCGAATGCATTGTGTTGTGAGAAAACCTATGGGAAAGGCGATAGGAAATGAAAGATAAGTATCTTAGGGAAACACGAATGGTTGATTTTTCTAATCCGGCAATTCAAAAACTTATTCAAAATATGAAATGGAAGGAAATGGGTGAATTTGAAAGGATTAAGGCAATCTACAACTATGTAAGAGATGTTGTTTTATTTGGATATAATATTGATGACGGAATTTCAGCTTCAAAAGTACTTGCAGATGGTTATGGACAATGTAATACAAAAGGAACTTTATTTATGGCACTTTTACGTGCCTGCAATATTCCATGCAGAGTACATGGTTTTACGATTGATAAAAGATTGCAGAAAGGGGCTATGACAGGGTTTGTTTACCGTAATGCTCCAAAAAGTATTTTCCATAGCTGGGTAGAAATTAATTTCGAAAATCAGTGGTACGAACTGGAAGCTTTCATTTTGGATAAAACCTACATAAAGAAGTTACAGGAACAAAATTCGGAATGTACAGGTGCATTTTGCGGTTATGGAGTAGCAGTCAAGGATTTCAGAAATCTCATTATTGAGTTTGATAGGAACAATACTTATATTCAGAGCGAGGGAATCAATCAGGATTTTGGTGTTTATGATTGTCCAGATGAACTGTTGAAGGAACATCATCAAGAAATTTCAGCCTTTAAAGCATTTGCTTATAGACATATTGGAAGACACCTCATGAATCGTAATGTCAGGAAGATTAGAGAACGATAGTTTTAAGCTTTTAGAATTAAAATTAAATTTGGAGGGCAATATGGCAGACAAAATACAAAATGCTTATGAAACATCAAAAAATATATATGACGATGTTCTTACTCAAGGGAATATTTTCAGTAAACTGTATATTAAGTTATTTTGGAGTGGCACTGATGATAATGATATAGCACGAAAAGTTTTAGCATATGTTCCTGATGACTTTTCAGGAAATCTTCTTGATGTTCCGGTTGGAACTGCTGTATTTACGGAAAACAAATGGAGTTCCTTGAAAAATGCACATATTACTTGCCTTGATTACAGCATAGATATGCTTGACCAAGCCAGAAAAAGACTTGGTAGTCATGCACATATCAAATGTATTCAGCGGAAAAGATACTGGCAGCGCCTCCCGTAATCATCAGGGGTAACTTTCATCTTCTCACCCCCTTTCCGTGGGGAGTGAGCAGGATGATCCTGTCCGTTGTCAGGGGCCTATGCTGGCCCTGGTCTGCTGACCGCCTCCTTTTCCATCTGATTTTTTGCCGGAAATGACAATCCGCGAAAATCGACAAAAATCGCCCGGCAGGTCGTAAACCTACCGGGCGACGATTTGAAGCGTTTTGTTGTTTTGAAGATTCCATAAAGATTTGAAAAATGGACGGACATAAAAGACGTCCATTACACTATCGGAAAATCAGCAAGGAAGTTTCATAGTAACCTTTGCGCCGCTGGTTTCTTTTGAATTTTCTAAAATAAGCTGACCATTATGTTGTTCCATAATCGAATTTGTAATATATAGACCCATACCAAAGTGTAACTTTGAATTGCGGCTTTGATCGCCCATATAGAACCGTTCTTGTGCGTGGCATAATGCCTCTTTAGAAAACCCCGTTCCCTCGTCTGTGACTGAAATTTCCACGAAACCGTTGTTACTCTGAACATCCACATAAAGCGTTCCGCCTTGCGGGGAGTAGTCCAGCCCATTACTGATAACATTCATAATAGCACGTTCTATCAGCACCCTATCAAATTTCAGCATTTGAGGGAGTGAAACAGTATTCATTTGCAGCCGGATTTCTTTTGTCCGGCATAGTGATTCCATATAACCGAACAAGTGCTGCATGAACGCTGGCAAGTCTATACTTTCAATATGGAGCTGATAACCAACCGCCGCCCGTGATATATCAATCAGGGTTTGAATATATGACTGCATCTGGCCGGAGCTTTCCACGACGTAACCAGCGTATAATCGTTGCTCATCATCAAGATTTGTTTCTGTGAGTAAATCAGCATTTCCTTGAATAACCGTCAGAGGCGTTTTCAAATCATGGGCAAGCGCGGCGATTTGCTCTTTCTGTGTCTGTTCGGTTTTCCATTGCCGTTCTAACGAAATTTTCAGATTATCTTTCATATCTGAAAAAGATGCAAGGACATCTTCAAACTCTTTGATTTTGGCGTGTCCTACTTCAAAATCAAGGTTTTGCTTTGAAACCTCCGCAGTTGCTTCAAAAAGCGGGGTCAGTTGTGTACGCAGGTTCTTAGCAAATCTGGCGGTCAGTATGATAATGACCAGCAGCGAATTTACAGCCATCAGGATAAACGCAAGCGTGTCAGGAGATGGAAAATATTCCGGTAGCCATGACACTGTAAATTGAGAACCAATATAATAGCTTAAAACGCAAAATTCGTTTTCCCGGACAACAAGTGCAAACTGCCTCCCCGTAGCATATTCAATATATTCTCCCTTTGCGTACAGCAGGGCAATTTCTTTTTCATCATCGTCCATATTGCTGTAAAGCTCATTAAAGTTCTTGTCCAGAATTAAGTAGCCGCATCCCTGTGGAATCACAACCTTTGTAATATCCGGGGCAATCGTCAGCGTTGGAATGATCTCTTTTACCTGCAATTCACTTAGATTTGCTCTTGTAGCTAATCCAGCATTTACAGCAAGTCCCTCCAAACCAGAAGGGACAATAATTGCCGCTACCAGCATGACAATGAGGGAGATAGCAAACTGGCGAAACAATATTTTCAATGTAGGTTTCTTTTTCACTCCCATTTATATCCTATCCCCCATACGGTGCTGATCGGACTTATTTTGAAATGCTCCAATTTCGCACGAATATTTTTTATATGCGTTGAGATCGTAGAGTTATCGCCTATTCCATCAAACCCGAAAACGGCTTCATAGATTTGTTCTTTTGTAAAAACCTGTCCCCGGTTTTTCGCAAGGTATTCACAGATTGAATACTCGCTTTTGGTAAGGGGAACCGGCTGTTCTGAAACATACAGTACCTTTGCGGAAAGGTCAAATCTTATATCAGGCTCAAATGAAAGTATGCTGTGATGCTCCCTTTTTTCTCTGCGTAAATGTGCCGCGACACGGGCGCGAAGCTCCTGAATACGAAAAGGTTTCGTAATATAATCATCCGCACCGATGCCCAATCCAAACAATATATCTTCCTCTAATGTCTTTGCGGTCAGAAAGAGAATCGGGCAGTCTACCATATTCCTGATCTGTTTGCAAAACTCAAACCCGTCTGTGCCAGGCATCATCACATCCAAAAGAATGAGGTCATAGAAATGCAGCTTTTTGATGTCTACATCATCCGCATTTTGACAGACTGTTATCAAATATCCATCTTTCCCCAAACTGTTCTTAATCAATTCCAAGATAGAAACTTCATCGTCAACTACAAGTAAGTGGGTCAAAAAATCACCTCCCGCCCCATTATACCACATTGTCGAGGTTACTCATCATTATTTTTAATGTCAGCTTTCCGATATTCATTGTTGATATTTACAGCTACGGCATTGCTTATATCCACATCCACAATACTGTAAACGTAGCCGAAACTGAAATCTTCCCCCGCCACATTTTTGAAGCGTTTCGATACCTGCCCGATTTCTTCTTGCAGTTCTGACATTTCAAGACATTCATCCGTTATGGTATATGTCAGGCCGTTATATGAAATTTCATCATAGTTTGCGGCGTTCAGCTCATAATACGGCAGAGATTCATTTAACGCCTTATTTTTATCGGCGGTATCGCGGAGCGCACCGCAGGCCGATAAGCATATAAGACTTACAAGCACAATTACCACGGCAAACAGGCACTTTTTATTCACTGTTTTTACCTCCCTCCCAACCATGAAACCAAACCAAACTGGCAATCAGCAGACAAACAGTGTAGCATACAGAAATAATCATACCGCTGAAAAAATCGGTTTTTACCTGTGCATACAGTTGGGGGCTATCCCATGCAAGCACAGTGTAATCCATAGCACGAACGCCCCAGGCCCAGGGAATATATTTCCATGTAGCGTCACCAAGCCCTGTTATCATAAGGGCAGCTATTAAACTCCCTGCAATTCCCAATCCCATAGATGCACCTTTTCCGAAGCTCATTCCCACAAACAAATGAATCAGGTAAATGGGAAGCATGGTAATCAACAATAGAATCCCTGCTTTCAGGTAAAGGCTTGCCGGAGCATCCCTATATAGTGCAGCGAATGTTCCTAACGCTAAAAATGTTGCGCCAAAAGCACAGATCATCAGAAAACCAAGTTTACCAATATACGTTGCCATGCGAGATGGGATTGTTCCCAACAAAAGCTGATAATGCCCGGCCTGATTTTCGATCTGAACAACCAGGCCCACAATAATGCCGATCAGAAACGGGAACGCAACGGCCAGCACTTCCAGATAGGCACTGATTTTGGTTGCCAGTTCCCATCTGGATATATGATAGTAACCCGCAAAAATCGCCGCACATATAATCGGAATCATGCTGTGCATATAGAGCAAAATGCTATGTTTACACTTCTGATATTCTGCTTTCCAGCAGCGAACCACAGATACCATAGTTACCCCACCTCCTTTTTCTCAAACCATCTTGCAGTTAAAAATGACAGCGCCGCAAACCAGGCCAGCGAAATGACCAATACAAGTATAATCATCCAAAATGCCATTGCCGTACTCTGATCTGCAACCGGCTCACCATTAGGCAAAATACCTAACACGGAAATCATAAGATGCGGCACCCAGCTATACGGGCAGATCATCCACAAAGAGGTTGTAGCCGTGAAAATCCCTAAAACGCTTCCAAGTCCGGCATTAAGAATAACCGTGACAAAGATACCAACTTTTTTTGATAACCATAAGCACAGCGGAACTTCCCATAGGCTTGCAATGACAATACAAGCTGTTCCGGCCGCAGCCTGCCAAATTCCGATTGTCAGGGGAATTTCGTTGATAACTAATATTGCAAAACCGCCCAACAGATTTAGCGCCAGGAAAATGAAATTCCCCACACAGGAGTAAATACCGGCCACTCCAATTTTTGCTTTCCAGACTTTGTTTTGCGAAACAGGCAATGAAGCAACGGCACGATATTTTAGTTTGCCATTATCCCGCTGTTCAATCAAGGCACAGGTGAGCGTAAGGAATCCAGGATAAAGCAGGATATACCACCAATTATAAGAATTGAGCTGGAACCAAAGAGGGGCAAAAAAGTTCATAAGCGCAGTTACAAACGGGGCCAGAACAATCAGCGTTTTTGTGAAAGTTCTCTTATGCTTTAGGTTCTCTGCCTGAATATATGCCATCTCCATTTAATATCCCTCCTTACCATTCTGCGAATAACATCCATAAAGAGTTGTTCCAAATCTTCACCGGCGCGAAGCTCTCCCTCATATCCAAGGATGCCGCCAGCAATGATACCCACATGATCTGCAATCTGCTGGACTTCTGACAGAATATGGCTGGACAAAATAACTGTAATCCCTTTGCAGGGAAAAGAGCGAATTAACTCTCGAAGTTCCTCAATCCCTAAAGGGTCAAGGCCGTTAGTCGGTTCATCCAGAATCAAAAGCTGGGGACTGTTCAGCAATGCAATAGCAATACCAAGCCGCTGCTTCATACCAAGAGAAAACTGCCCGGCCCGTTTCTTGCCGGTATTCGTGAGTTGGACAATTTGCAATACCTCGTTAATTCGTGCATCGTCCAGGCCGAGCAATGTAGTTCTGACTTTGAGATTTTCGTATGCAGTCAGATTTTCGTAAAGCGGGGGCATCTCAATCAAAGCACCGATATGCTCCAGATCATTCCGCTTCCACGGGTGGCCGTCAAACTCGATGCTTCCCGATGTGGGGCGTAAAATGCCGGTGAGCATTTTTAAGATCGTGGATTTGCCAGCCCCATTCGGCCCCAGCAGACCATAAACCGAGTTGCGCCGGATGTTCAGTGACACATTGTTTACCGCCATTTGCCCCTTGAAATTTTTGCAGAGGTCAGTCGTTTTCAAAATCATATCCATATAATCAAGTCCTTTCTTTGATTTTACGGATAGCATACCGGGCAATTTTGAAGATTTCATAAAGATTCCCGAAAACAGAATATGAACAATACACCGTAACCGTGGAGCATATCGCAACAAAGCACCAACCTACGCATTTAGGGCCTTAAAAAGCCTATATTTCAAGGTCTTTCCCGCATAGTCGGCGGGGTATGTGAGTGTTTTATCCTATCCCCGCCATAGTGCCGCTCTAAATGCGTAGAATTTACCAGCAGAAAATCGCCGGTTTCTCTGGCTCCATACTCCCAGATATGGTATCATGGAAAAAATCAATCTGACGGGGTATCAGGATGGACGGACAAGAAAAGCTGCTGGACTATGAAACAATCAAAGCCGCCGTTGCCGGTGAGAAGTGGGCCACAGAAAAGGTGCTGGCCCACTATGCGGACTACATCGACGAGCTTTCCACGGTGGAGATCAGGCAGCCGGGCGGCAAAGTTAAAAAAGTCATTGACGAGGATATGCGGCAGCACATTTCCTTAAAGCTGCTGGAAGCGTTGCCGAGCTTCCCGCTGGAACAAGAATAACGATCAAGAGGGCTGCACCCTCTTACGCCGCTTTGCGGCTATCACCTGCACACCCCCGAAACAGATACACCCGCTGCGCGTCTGTACCTGTTTCGGGGGCTAATAATGACTGTAACCTACGCCTTTCGGGCTGATAACCGCCAGTTTCAAGGCTTCTCCCGCACGTTTGCAGAGGTGGGCGAATACTTTATCCTATCCCCGTCAATACTGAGTCCTAAATGCGTAGGAACAGGCAAAAAGAAAAGACGCCGGACGCAAGCGTCCACATATCCCCGTCCATACCCGGCATGGCTGCGGTGATCTTGCCTATCGTCCTGCGTCGGTCTGCGTTGTGGTACATACAGATCAAATTTTCTTCTTCCACGGTAAAGTGCATCATTCCTCATACCTCCAATTCATTTTTCTTGGTTCTGGCCGCCGCCTTTTTCGGGCTGGTGGCCTGTTTGCTGTCGGCAAGTTGCTTGCGGATAGATGGCCGGGGCTTGCGAATACTCACATCACGGCGCTCATCTTTGTTAATCATGGCATATACCCCGTAGCGGACATATGAAAACAATGTTGAATCGAATGTTTTCTAAATTCCAAACTTGCAGGAACCGTATTTGGCGGAGGTGCAGATGCTGTTGGCGCAATACAGGGCAATCCGGCATTAAAAGAGGCTTATGAGATGGGAAAAAAGTTTAAGGGGATGTATATGCAGAAGTGCGGCTTGAGGGACGGATCACTGGTCCCGGTAACTGCATTGCTTGCGCAGGGATTAACGGATTCTTCTTTAAAATATCATCTTCAAAATGCAAAAAATCATGGTGTGACACAAAAAGAGATTGCGGCAGTGATCACACATGCCGCATTCTATGCAGGTTGGCCAAAAGCATGGGCTGTTTTCAATCTTGCAAAGGAAGTGTGGGAAACAGGCGAAGGAGATTTGCCATACGAAGAGGAAGGGATGCGTGCGCATGCAAAAGAGATGGTATTTCCAATCGGTGTATCAAATGATGGCTTTGCACAGTATTTTTCCGGCAGAAGTTTTCTTGCACCGATTTCTACTTCTCAGGTTGGAATTTTCAATGTGACATTCGAACCTGGATGCAGAAATAACTGGCATATCCATCATGCAAAAAGTGGAGGTGGACAGATTCTGGTATGCGTTGCCGGAAGAGGATATTATCAAGAAGAAGGCAAAGAAGCTGTAGAAATGAAGCCAGGCGACTGCATCAATATTCCGGCAGAAGTGAAACACTGGCATGGCGCCGCACCAGATGAATGGTTTAGCCATCTTGCAATAGAGGTTCCGGGCGAAAATGGTTCTAATGAATGGCTTGAACCAGTAAGTGATGAAGAATATGGGAAATTATAATAGGAAGGTGAATGAAATGTTTGATAGAAATATTGAATTGAATAATGGAGTAAAAATTCCACAGCTTGGTCTTGGAACCTGGTTTATTGATGATGATAAGGTTGCTGACGCTGTAAAAGCAGCGGTAGAGATTGGATATAGACATATTGATACTGCACAGGCATATGGTAATGAGCGTGGCGTGGGCAAAGGTTAATCAGTGAGAAGACAGATATGTAGAGGGAAATCGAGCAGCATGGAAAGCTCTTGAGGATGTAACGGACGAATTGAAAGAATAGAATCAGATGGCGTGGATACAAGCTATGAACAACATTTACAATCGGGCGGAAGAGATTGTGATTCATGAGTTGGTTCTGTAATAAAAAGTAAAATAAGCAAGACTGGATGTTATTTATACATTATGTGAATTGGAACCAGTTCGGAAACGGGCTGGTTTCTTTATCGGCAAAATTGCCGCTAAAACTTATAACAAGGTTTTGCTTAAAAATGAGCAAAAAAGTGGAATGTTTCAGAGCGCAGCGTCAGAAATTATTGTGCACAGGGACGTGTACCAGGTGCATTTCTTACCGGTAAGACTTGGAATATTCTGAAATGCAGAAAAACCGGAGCGCTCAAACAAAAAGAAAGAGCAGCCAGTTACTTTGCTGGATATTCTGCAGGAGCAGAAAGCAAGTAAGTATTCTGGCGGCATTTACCATAAAACACAGATTGATTTAACATACAACTCCAATCATATTGAGGGCAGCCGTCTGACCTATGATCAGACCAGATACATCTTTGAAACCAACACCATAGGCGTAGAAAACGAAGTGCTGAATGTGGATGATGTGATTGAAACAGCAAATCACTTCCATTGCATTGATATGATTATTGATAATGCAAAAGCGGCTTTAACAGAAAAGTTTATTAAAGAACTACATTTGATTCTGAAAAATGGAACCAGTGATTCCAGAAAAGATTGGTTTGTTGTTGGTGATTACAAGAAATTGCCGAACGAAGTTGGCGGAATGGAAACAGCACTTCCAGAAGAAGTTGCCGATAAAATGAAAGCTCTGTTGACTGAGTACAACGGAAAAGAAGAAAAGACTTTTGAGGATATTTTGGATTTTCATGTGAAGTTTGAACAGATCCATCCATTCCAGGACGGCAACGGTCGTGTAGGACGTCTGATTATGTTTAAAGAATGTTTGAAATACAATATTGTGCCGTTTATTATCGAAGATAATCTGAAAATGTTCTATTATCGTGGACTGAAAGAATGGAACAATGAAAAAGGTTATCTGACAGATACCTGTCTGACCGCACAGGATAAATATAAAGCATATTTGGATTATTTTAGAATTGTTTATTAAAAGCGATTTCTATAAGTCCTTTTCAAAGTGTCATCTCACACTTTGGTTTGAGGAAAATCATTAGATGAGAGGTACAGCAATGACTGGTGAAAAATTTACATTAATGCAGTATTCGGTTCACGCAATTCTTGGACTGATTGATGCAGAAGATTTTGTTATTCCTGAAATTCAGCGTCCATTTGTATGGAAGCGCAGTCAGGTTAGAGATTTAATAGATTCTTTATATAATGGCTATCCTACTGGCTACATTATTACTTGGAAGAATCCAGATGTAAAAACTAAAGATGGCGGTAAAGCGAATGGTAAAAAAGTGCTGATAGATGGTCAGCAACGAGTAACCGCTTTAATGGCCGCTATATCTGGGAGAGAAGTTCTGGATGATGATTTTAATATTTATTCGGAAAATTTATCACTGTAACGAAGCTGCATATCTTCCCAATCCATGAACAATACATAAAATACTTTTCCGTATTGCTGGCTTTCTACGATTCTTCCATGATCAAGCACGGAAAGATAAGCTCCGTCAGCTTTTCGAAGATGAAAGTGAATATAGTCATTGTCATTGCCTGTGTCAATCTGTTCCCAGATGCTTGTTTCAATCTGTTGCTGTTCATCTTGTCGGATCAGATTGCGGAACCTTTTTTGAGTAAGCCTGAATAGTTCATCCATGCTCTTATAACCAGCCATATGAAGAAATTCGTGGTTTGCATAAAAGAGCTCATCATCTTCTTTGTCTGCCCTGTATATGATAAATGCACCTGGAAGGTGTTCAGAGATATCCTTCAGTGCAAATCCAAGCTGTTTGCGGACTCCTGACTGGAGCCCCTTTCTGTAAGCCATACATCCGTTTTTTCCATGCAGTTTTATTTCATAAAGAGCTGCATCTGCACAGCGCATAAGCTGTGAAGGGCTGGCTGCAAATGTTGGATATTCTGCATATCCGAGAGATATGTAAAATGCAACTTTTTTACCGTGATATGAAAACGTTTTTGGAAGCTTAGTGAATTGCTGCAGCTGTTTATCTGCTTCCTTAAAGGTACAATGTGGTAAAAGAATGCAGAATTCGTCACCACCATTTCTTCCAAGCAATGCATCGGATGGGAAAAAAGCTTTCATACTGTCTGCCAGACTCTTTAATGCTTTGTCTCCGTAACTATGGCCATAGATATCATTGATAAACTTAAAGTCATCAATATCAAGGAGCGCAGCCACAAAATGTGTTTGTGGATTTTTAGAAATTATTTTTTCTGCTAATTCATCAAATCCATAGCGATTATAAATATTTGTAAGAGAATCTGTGCGCGCCAGTATTTTATATTTGTTCTTGTGTTCTTTTGCTACCAGCCATACCCTGGTAAGCACTGACAGAAGAAGGCTTATAGTAAGAAACATACCACTGATAATTATCAGTAGTGTGTTATTTCTCCATCCGGTTTTAGGAGTTACCTCAAGCTTCCAGGTTCCATCTCCTACTGTAAAAGCGTAAGAAACCGGATGATCTATTTGACCATCTGACTGATAAACCACTTTATAAGTATCACTCCAGGGAGTGTCTGTTTTTAAAATTTTGTATTCATATCCAAAATTTGAAAGTGCAATGACTGCATCTGAAAAAATATCCGGAACACGCAGGATAACAATGGTAAATCCCCAGAAATACTCTTGTCCGCTTTTATCCTTCAGGTAGACTGGATTGCGGACTGCAATTCCATAACCGCCCTGTTTTAATTCGAAGGGCCCCTGCGTAATGGTTGCATGGTTATCTCTTGCATAACAGGAAATCTCTTTACGGTCTTTATCATGGAGCAGATCAATCTTACCTGCCTCATTTCCTTCAGCCGGATAAATATCTGTTACAACACCATTAGGAGCGAGCTGCACGCTTTCAATAGAATCAGACATAAGATTCCCGGCAATCGTGTCAAACTGATGGATTTCGCCATTTTCACTGATTAAGGTCTGTTCCAAAGCATTTGTAATTTCAATTCCATCTGCAATTTCATTCTTTATGCGTTCACCATAGGTGGTTGCGTTTAATTGTGCCAATATGTGTCTCTGATTTTTTTCATGGGTGTCTGTTTTGTATACAATAAACCAAAAAGGCATATGCCCAGTAAAAAAATAATAAGAGGCACAAGTGTTTTTTTCTTCACTTGGTTCACCTCATTTTATTCATTGGAGTTTTTATAATAAAGCATTATATCATAGAAGTTGAAAAACGGAATAAGTTAAAAAAAAATGACAGTATAATGACAATATGTTTTTGGGCGTTAAAACGGCGTTAAAACGGTAATGTTTTTCTTGTGTACAGTAGAGTACTATAGTATAATAAAACCAGTTTTTTGCATAAGTTTAAAAGCTATAATAAGGAAATCGGCAAACCAGATGAAAGTCTGGGACGCAAAGCTACAGGGCCTTTAAAATGGCAGCCAGTTGCATAAAATGAGGTGCACTGTCTGTCTGACAGTGTTTTTTTACGGTGTTATTTCATAGACGTAACAATAATGACTTTATCAGGAAAGAATAAGGAAAATAAAAGTATGAAAAAGGTAAAACGTTGTCTGACAGCAGTGGTGTCAGGTGTACTTGTAGCAACTGCTGTCTTGTCTGGATGTGGACAGTCAAAGAAAGAAGTATCTAAAATGATGATCATCTTACCGTTTATCTGTGGGAAAATCGTTTGCTGAAAAATATTGCACCCTATATCCATAAACAATTCCCAGATCAGGATATTGAATTTATTATTGGTAACAATGATACCGATTTATACAGTTATTTTAAAGAACATGATGAATTACCGGATATCATAACAGTACGTCGATTCTCCGGAACAGATGCACAGGACTTACAGCCTTATCTTATGGATTTTGCTTCTTATGATGTTGTTTCCAAGTATTATTCTTATGCGTTGCAATATTATAAGAATGCGGAGGATGAAATCCAGTGGCTGCCAATCTGTGGTATTCCGCAGACGATCATTGCCAACAAAACACTGTTTGATCAGTATGAAATTAAGATTCCGGAAAATTATAAGGAATATGTACAGGCATGTCAGCAGTTTTATGATAATGGCATAAAACCGTATTCCATGGATCTTGGGGAAGACTGGTCTAATAATGAAATCATCCAGGCGGCGGCAATCGGTGAGTTTACAAGCCTGGATGGTATTGAATGGCGAAACGGTGCAGAGACTGCAGCGGATGAAGTGAAGTTTGATGATACATTATGGAAACGTATTTTTTCAGAAACCAGTCAGTTTCTTAAGGACTCGCACTTTGGTAAAGAAGATATCAATATTGACGTCGATACAGGAATCCAGATGTTTGTCGAGGGAAAATCAGCAATGTTTCATGGACATCCGACGGTTATGCAGCAGCTGCAGAAACAGATGGATGCGGAGCTGATCCGTATTCCTTACTTTTCACAGGCATCGGATGAATCCTACGTGTACATGACTCCATCCTTAAACATTGCATTTAACAAAAACCTGGAAAAAGACCGGGAGAAACTGGATACCGCACTGGATGTGCTGGATTGTATGATTTCAGAAGAGGGGCAAAAGCTGATTGCGGATGGAAGCGGTGTTATTTCATTGAATACAGATGTTCCAACTATGATGCAGGATGTGCCTGGACTGGAAGAGGAAATTAATCATAATGCTGTTTATATCCGGTATTCCGCTCAAAAATCATTTGATGCAGGTCTTGAGGCTGTTCACGGATTACTGTCAGGGGAAATGGATGAAACACAGGCTTATGATACTTTTCGCAGTGTGATGAATCGTAAAGATCCAGAAGAAAAAGCAACGGTGAATTTTGAAAATGAATATTCCATTTCACTGAACGATAGAAATGGCCGTGATGCAGCATCTTCCATTTTAACTACGATCAGAGAAGAAAATGATGCACAGCTTGCTCTGGCACCATATTATTATTTCACTTCTTCTATGTACAAAGGAGAATGCACCAATAGCCGGGTTGGCATGATGACAGCGAAGAGTTCAGATACAGCATTATATGTTGCAAAAATCAATGGTAAACAGGTTTATGAACTCGTGGAAAATTATCTTGCTGATGCTGATGAGAATTTTTATGTAACCAATAAATACGAATTACCAATTGCATCCGGTATGAAAATGATCGTCAATCAAGCGGAAAGCGGATTTTTGTTAAAGGACTTGACAGTTAATGATAAGAAAATAGACAAAGAAAAGGAATACTCTATTCTTCTTACAGACACCACAATGTCTGTTTTGAAAAAAATAAATCCGAAATGTGAGATTGAGCAGCTTAAAGATACAACATTATCAAGTGCATGGATCGAAGCAATGTCAAAAGGACAGCAGCCGTCAGCACCGGAAGACTATATAGAGGTTGAACAGTAAAAGTGGAGATAGAACAAACGGTAAATAAAAGAAAAAAAATAACAAGGCTGTTGCTTATACTACTTATGATTCTTTTAAGCTTAGTTTGTATAAAGTATCTTATAAGTAAGTCTAGCAAGTATATCAGCGAAAATGGAAAAAGCAGTATGGGAGCTGTTGTTGAACAGATACAGCAGACCTATGATCTTCAAGTGAGTGGATACTACAACCAGCTGCAGTTGGTTGAGGAATTTTTACTTCATGAGAGGGAGCTGTCTCTTGAAACAGATACGAACAAAAGTTTCTTTGAAGCATGGGAAAAAGAATCGGAAAGTACACTTATATTCCTTCAGGAAAACGGCCAGGCAGTATCAGCAGGTGGAACAAAAATGCGGATTGATATGCCAAGTAAACTTCTGCTGGACTTAAAGAATGGATACAATATTGGAAAACTGGTGCGTCTTGATTATGATCAGGAGAAAAAAGACGGTTATCTGGTTGCGATCCCATGTCAGGAATACACGATCAATGGGGAAACTTATACGGCAATTGGAACTGTGTATGATCATTCGAAACTGGATTCCATGTTAAAATTGAAAGGTTATCATGGAAAAGCATATTTGTTCATGCTGGATCATGACGGAAATATTACGTATACGAACCAGAGTGGAGATAAATACCTGCGTAATTATTCTTTGTTAAAACATTTAAAAGGGGAACAGGCTATTACAGAAGAAGAGGCTGATTTGTTCAAAAAGAAGTTTGATAACAGAGAATCCGGAGTTGCACTTTTGGGAAAACAGAACCCCTATTATCTGGGGTATTGCCCGATAGAAAGCAACAACACCATTTTGGTATGCATTGTGGCAAAGGGAGTAGTTGACAATGTGCTGAGGGATTACCAGAAAACGGTGCTGCGTACAACACTACTCCTAGCAGGTTTTATATTTTTGCTTTTTGCCGGATTATTCTACAGTATTTCCAGACTTAGTCTTGCAGATCAAAAAGCAGAATATGAAAAAAGAAATAATGAACTTCATTTACAGACAATGAAGGAAATGGAAGTAGCCAATCAAAAACTGAAAAAGGCAAAGAACGCTGCAACAGAGGCTTTACAGACAGCGGAAAATGCAAATAAGGCGAAAACGGATTTTCTGTCTAATATGTCACATGATATTCGTACGCCTATGAATGCAATCATTGGTATCACATCTTTGATCAGACATGATGCAGGTAATAAAGCAAAAGTTATAGAGTATGCAGATAAAATAGATATTTCATCACAGCATCTGTTGGGAATTATCAATGACGTTCTGGATATGAGCAAGATTGAGGCAGGAAAAACAGTCTTCAAGTATTCTGACTTTTCTATTCTGGATTTTGTACAGGAGCTTGACACTATATTTCATTCTCAAATATATGAAAAGAAGCAGACGCTTACAATCATAAAAGAAAATATTCAGCATGAGTGGGTGAATGGGGATCAGGTTCATTTGATGCAGATTTTTAGTAATCTGCTGTCTAATGCAATAAAGTATACCCAGGAAGGTGGAGAAATTCAGTTTCTGGTAGAAGAATGTGAGACAAATTCATCTGTCTATGCAAAGTACCGTTTCTTAGTTAGCGATAATGGCCTGGGAATATCGGCAGATTTCAAAGAGATAATCTTTGATCCGTTTACTCGCGCTGAAAATTCTGTGACGAATAAGATACAGGGAACCGGACTTGGAATGGCGATTACTAAGAATCTGGTTGAAGCAATGGGAGGCACCATTGATGTGGAGAGTGAAGCGGGACAGGGAAGCTGTTTTGAGGTTCTCATGGATCTGAAAATTGTAGAGGATAGAACGGTTGCTCTGGTGGTACAGGAAGAAACAGATGAGCAGGATGAAAATATTCTGCAGGGAATGAGGTTCCTGTGTGCAGAAGATAATGAGATAAATGCGGAGATCCTGACGGAACTGTTAAAGATTGAAGGTGCGGAATGTACCATCTGTGAAAATGGCGAAGAGATTTTGAAAGCATTTGAACAGTCTGCTCCAGGTGATTATGACATGATCCTGATGGATGTGCAGATGCCTGTTATGAATGGTTATGAGGCAACGAAGGCAATCCGCAGAAGTTCCCATGAACTGGCAAAGAAGATTCCGATCATTGCCATGACTGCCAATGCATTCTCAGAGGATATTCAGCATTCTCTGTCAGCCGGTATGAATGCACATGTTTCAAAACCGGTTGAGATGAAGGTGCTGGAAAAAACAATCAGAAGTATAAAATCTGGTGGGGGGGGTACAGAAATGCAGGCTACTGAACAGTGACAAATGGATTTGATGCGGCAGTGCAATTTTGTTAAACCAGGAGGTTGACAAGGAGATGTATAGAGAAATATATTTGACAGACAGACAGACAGACAGACAGACAGACAGACAGACAGACAGGAGATTTAATATGATTTCGAGAGCAAAGAAATATGTGGCAGTATTACTGGCTTTTGTATGCGTGTGTATGATATTTTCTCCCCAGACTGCATATGCAGCCGAGGACAGTTCGCAGCATGAAACTGTCAAAGTCGGTTTCTTTGCCATGGATGGTTATCATGTGATGGATGAAGAAGGCAACCGCAGCGGGTATGGCTATGATTTTCTTCGGCTGATGGCTCGTTATTGGGATGTAGATTACGAATATGTCGGATACGATCAGAGCTGGGATGATATGCAGCAGATGCTTGAAGATGGCGAGATTGACATGGTAACATCTGCCCGCAAAACACCGGACAGAGAAGAAAAGTTTGATTTTTCACGTCCGATCGGAACCAATTATGGGATGCTGACCGTCCGCAGTGACAACAGCACGATTGTGGACGGCAATTACAGCACTTACAACGGTATGCGTGTGGCGCTTTTGAACGGAAACACCCGGAATGAAGAGTTTGCGGATTTTGCAGACGACAAAGGATTTACATATGTTCCATCTTATTTTGATACGACCACAGAAATGAATGAAGCCCTTCAGAGCGAAAAAGTTGATGCGATTGTTACCAGTTCTCTGAGAAAAACAAACAATGAGCGAATCGTGGAGAAATTTGGCAGCAGCGATTTCTATGTCATTGTTAAAAAGGGCAATACAGAATTGCTGAATGAGATCAATTATGCGATCGATCAGATGAATGCGGTTGAGGGTGACTGGAAAACGACGCTTTACAATAAAAATTATGAAAGCATAGAAACTAAGAATCTGGAATATACGGAGAAAGAAAAAAGTATTATTCCACAGTATTCCAAGGACAACCCGCTTCATGTTCTGTGTGATCCGACCCGTTATCCATATTCTTATAATGAAAATGGTGAGATGAAGGGTATTATCCCGGATTACTTCCGGAAAATTGCAGACTATGCCGGGATTTCCTATGAGTTTCTTACACCTGCTACCAGAGATGAGTATATTGCTTATCAGAAAAATACGGAAACCACAGATATGAGCATCGATGCACGCCTGGAAACAGATAACTATGCTGAGACGAAAAAATGGGGGATTACTGCACCTTTCATTACGATGCAGCTGGCAAGGGTGACACGGCGTGACTTTGATGGAAAAATTAATGTTGTTGCTACTGTTGACCAGACAGCATCAAATTCAATTGAAGATGCAATGGCACCCGGTGCAGAAAAACTGATGTGCAGTACCCGACAGGAAATGATGGAAGCTGTCCGTGAGGGTAAAGCAGATGCTGCCTTCGTCTACTATTACATGGCACAGGCGTTTGTGAACAGTGACACTACGGGCACCATGACATATACTCTGCTGGAACAGCCTACATTCACCTACCGCATGGTAATTTCATCAACTGAGAACCATGCGCTGGCTGGTATTCTGACGAAAGCAATGTATGCCATGCCCCAAAATCTTGTTGAAGATCTTGCAGCACAGTATACCACATACAAAGCAACAGAGCTGACATTTGTTGACTGGATCCGTCTGCATCCTGCTGTTACTGTTTGGGTTCTTCTTATTTTTGGATGGCTGCTGACTGCTATGGCTGTGATAATGGTGCGTCTCAGTGCAAGAAAAAAAGCTCAGAAGGCGGACCAGGAGAAAGCTGAGGAAATGGCGGAACTGGCAGAGCATGCACAGGCTGCAAACAAGGCAAAAACAGCATTTCTGTCACATATGTCCCATGATATGAGGACACCGATGAATGCAATCATAGGATTTACCGGTATTGCAATGAAAAACAATCCGTCAGACGAAGTGAAAAATTGTCTGGAAAAGATTGACGAAAGTTCAGAGCATTTACTGTCGCTGATCAATGATATATTAGATCTGACCCGCATCGAAAGTGGAAAAGTGAATTACAATCCGGTATCAGCGGATGTGAAAAACATTACAGATTCTGCATTGGATATTACAAAAGGCTTTCTTATGAACAGGGATATCAACTTTAAGATTCAGCGTGAAGAAGCAAAGATTCCAAATGTACTTGCGGATTCTGCACGCCTGCGTGATGTGCTGGTCAATATTCTGAGCAATGCCGTGAAATTCACTCCGGATGGAGGGACGATTACCTTTGAAGCCCGGTGTCAGGAAAAGGGCGGGGATGGATATATAAATATGCGTTACCGCATTTCGGATACTGGTATTGGCATGAGTGAAGAATTTACAAAAGAAGTTTTTGAGGAATTTGCACAGGAAGATTCCGGTGTGAGAACGCAGTACCATGGAGTTGGACTGGGGATGGCTATCGTAAAGAAGTATGTAGATATGATGGGTGGAACCATTTCCGTGCAGAGTAAAAAGCATGAGGGAACCACATTTACTGTGGATATTCCTTTGGAAATTACAGATAAGGAATGTAATAAGTCAGACACAGTTTTTTCTGAAAAGGTAAATCTTACAGGTGTGAATGTCCTTCTTGCAGAGGATAATGAACTGAATGCAGAGATTGCTGCCGTGCAGTTGGAAGAGTTCGGGATGAATGTAGAAAGAGCTGTGGATGGAAAGAATGCTGTTGAGATTTTCAGAAATCATCCGGAAGGCACATTTGATGTAATCCTGATGGATATCATGATGCCTGAAATGAATGGTTATGAAGCAGCAAAAGCAATCAGGGCAATGAGTGACAGACCGGATGGAAAAAATATTCCTATTATAGCAATGACAGCTAATTCATTTGCAGAAGATGTTCAGGCATCACTGGATGCAGGAATGAACGCACATTTGTCAAAGCCGATTGTGATTGATGAAGTTATAAAAACGATTTTAAGGTATATACATAATTGATTAGCAGATGTTCATGAATTAGTGGAATACAATTGACAGGAGAACTAGAGCGTGTTTGAAAAAGGCTTTCTGCAAGATGTGCGTCACAATTTGTGGGAGATTTCACCCGGATGAGGGCGCCGTAGCGGGCTACGGCAACCGAATTCGGGTGAAATATACCGCAAAGTGGGGCGTGCAGATTGCAGGAATGATTTTTCAAACACGCTCTAGAATATGACAATGCGAGAGTGCTATGAAGCTATTGGAGGAAAAGAAGTATATGAGTTGACGATTGAAGAAATTAAGAAGGGACTGTAGCATTAAGTGATGCGACATGACTTTCTGTCTTGAATCAAGTGCTTGGAAGATCATAAAAAACGAGTGGATAAAGGAAATAAAAAATATGGATAAAAGACAAAAAATCCTGATTGTAGATGATTCAAAATTAAACAGGGACATATTGAAGGAGATTCTCGGAGAAACTTATAATTATCTGGAAGCTGAAAATGGTAATCAGGCAATCCAGATGATAGGAGAAAATATTGGAATTGATCTGATGCTTTTGGACATCAATATGCCACAGATGAATGGTTTTGAAGTTTTGAAAATAATGAAAAGAAGCCAGTGTATTGCTGAAACTCCTGTAATCATGATATCTTCTGAAGATGCTGTTGATACTATGCGTAAAGCATATGAGCTGGGAATCACGGATTATATCACACGACCGTTTGATTCTGTGATTGTAAAGAAAAGAGTTCAGAATACTTTGGGCCTCTATATGAATCAAAAGCATCTGATAAATGTGGTTTATGATCAGGTTTACGAAAAAGAAGAAAATAATAATATCATGATCCGGATTATGAGTAATATATTGGGGTCCCGTAATAGCGAGAGCAGAGAACACATCCTGCATATTAAAACAGCAACGGAGATGATGCTGAGACAACTGGTAAAAGTAACAGATGCTTATCCTTTGACAGAGGCAGATATTGCTTTGATTACAACTGCTTCTTCCCTTCATGATATTGGTAAGATTCGTATTTCGGAAGAAATATTGAATAAACCAGGCAGACTCACTGATGAAGAATTTCAAATTATGAAAACCCATAGTGAGCTTGGCGCAGTTATAATTAAGGATATGGACTTTCCGCAAGATCATCCACTGGTGCATACTGCATGGGAAATCAGCAGATGGCACCATGAAAGATGGGACGGAAAGGGTTATCCGGATGGCTTGAAAGGTGAAGAAATACCAATCTCTGCACAGGTGGTATCAATTGTCGATGTTTATGACGCACTTACAAGTGAAAGATGTTATAAGAAAGCATTTGATCATGACACAGCGATTCAAATGATCCTGGATGGGCAATGTGGACAATTTAATCCCATCCTTCTTAAGTGCCTGAAAGAACTGGGTATTCAGCTTTCAAAAATGCCTGGTAAAGAGACGGATGATAATAAACATTATCATGAAATACAGAGACTTTCGAATGAAATACTTAGTGATAAATTCTTACCGAACCAGATATATTCACAAAGTCTTGTCAAGGTTATGCAGGAAAAAATCGATTTCTTCAAAGCGAACAGTGGCATAAATTCGATTGATTACAATGCAAGTTCGGGCCAATTAACTATAATAAATGAAAAACAGAAGATAATATACCAGAAAGATGATCCGGGAATTGATTTATTCAAAGTGTTTGAAGTGAGTGAAGAAGATATTCAAAATATCATAGATTTGTTGGAGCAGACCTCAATAAAGAATAAAGAAATTTCATTACAGATAAAAGCAAGGCTTGAAAATAAAAGACAAATGTATAATCTGAAACTGCACACATTATGGACTCCATTAAAAAAAGATGGCTATATTGGAATTATTGGATATTTTGATGCTGTAAGATTCGGATGAGCAAATGTTTGATGATTATATCTGTGAGAAAATCATGCGTTATGTATCTGGTGATATAGAGGATCTTAACCGGATAAAACAGAAAGAAAAAATATATTTATGTGACCTATCAGGATGTCAGTGCATTGCAGAAAAATGAGGAATTGTCCAATGCACTGCGTTATACAAAAAACGAGACGAAGAGCTTACAAATGCATTGAAGGCACTTGGAACAGTATTTACCAATATGCTCATACTTGCTGTTTTTGCCCAGGTGTTTGGAACTTCATAAAAACCGTATGTATAAAGGAAATGCAAACAATTAAGCTGAAGGATACAGGGTTGAGGAATATGAAACAGTTAATAATACCAGACAAGGTACCAAAAGAGCTGCTTACAGATTTTATGATCATGGGGGAAACCGGGGGAATGATTGGTGGATATTGTGAGAATGAGTTTCCGGTTTACTATGCCAATGAAGAAATGGCACGGATGCTTGGTTACGATGCAGTGGAAGAAATGGTTGAAGCAATTGACGGAAAAGTGATTAATACGATTCATCCCGATGACAGAGAACAGGTCATAAAGGATATCGGGGATGAGTATTATGAGGGATTAACCTATGAGACCACATATCGTATGCCACGAAAAGACGGCTCCTGGTTCTGGACGGTTAATAAAGGAAAAGTCATACGGACAGAGGATGGGAAACTGGCTATTATCAGTGCCTGCCAAGATATGACATCTTTCGTGGAACGGCATAAGAAACTGGAAGAACAAAATATACTGTCTCAGGCAACAATCGATAATATCCCTGGCGGCTATCACAGATGTTCCCTGGAGGAGGGGCATCCATTCTTATATATCAGTGACAGGTTCCTTGCGATTCTTGGGTGGACCAGAGAAGAGATCAAGACAATATTTGATAATAAATTTGACAATATGCTGCATCCGGATGACCGGAATCTTTCATCAGATTTCGTCATCCGTATTCTTGATACATGCGGACGTGGATCGACGAAGGATCAGATTTACCGGCTGCTTGGAAAGGACGGCTATCACTGGGTCACAGATGCTACAACATTGGTGAAATCCGGTAATCAGACATTCTTTCAGGGAAATATTACAGATATTACGGACTTTGTTAAAGACAAAGAAAAAAGAGAGAAAGAACTGGAAGACAGCAACCAGATTCTGAACGAACGTAACCGGATATTATCAGCTTTATCCAAAGATTATACAACGATACTTTTGTGTGATTTAAAGCAGGATACATTTGAAACCGTAAAAGGGGATACCTTTATGCACAATGCCCCTGAAGAAAAGCAAAAGTTAGTTCGTGGAAGTAACTGCTATTCAGAGAGAATCCGGTATTTTTTTGAAAATATCCTGATTAAAGATTCTGCTCCGGGGTATCTGGAAAAGCTTTTGCCGGAGTATCTTATGGAAGAACTAAAAGAGAAGGACAGTATAGAGATTTATCATAAGATCATACCAAATGGGAGTGGTTCCAGACATTTTTTGGCAAACGCAGTACGTTTATCCAATGAGGAAGATCATTTTAAGATCATCCTCGGTTTCTGTTCTGTAGATGAAATCATGAAAAAAGAACAGGAGATAGAGCTTCAAAGAGAGATCATCGAAGGTCTTGGAAAAGAATATTTTTCTGTTCTGGCAGTAGAACTGGATAAAGATCGGGTATTTTATTATCGAGAGTCTGATGAAAATGGAAAGATTATTTCAGATTTCTGCAGAAAATGTGATAACAGATGGTCACAAATAATTCCTTCTTATGCCGAGACGATGGTATCTAATAATACCAACGGAGAATTTGAAAAGCAGCTGGGTCTGGAAACTCTGCGTTCACAGAAAGAGGATTATTCCATGACATACGAGTTTAAGTTGGAAACGGAGATCAATTATCATCAGGTAAGAGTGGCATACGCAAAGAAAAAAGACGGAGCAAGGGTGGCTGTAGTCGGAACAAGAAATATTGACAGTCTGATAAAAAAAGAGCGTATGCAGGAAGAAAAGCTGAAAAAAGCATATGCTGCCGCAGAAAATGCAAATAAAGCCAAAACGGAATTTCTGAATAATATGTCCCATGATATCCGTACGCCAATGAATGTGATCCTGGGATATAATCAGCTGATGAAATCACAACTGACAGAGCCGAAGCAACTGGATTATCAGAAGAAAATCGAACAGTCCGGAAAACTGTTATTGGCCATCATCAATAATGTACTTGATATGGCCCGGATTGAAAGCGGAAAGATAAAAGTCGATGAGAATTATGAAAGAGTTGGTGAGGTAGTAGACGAAATCATAAGTACATTTGCATCTGAAGCGGAAGAAAAAGGAATTCATCTGAGCGGCAGCATGAAGGTCACACATAGGAATATCCTGTGTGATGGTACAAAAATCAGGGAAATCTATGTAAATCTTGTCAGTAATGCTATTAAATATACGCCCAGAGGTGGAAATGTAACGATCACTGTAGAAGAGCTGCCATGTGAAAAAGAAGGATATATGAAGATAAAATCCGAGATAAAAGATACCGGTATTGGCATGAGTAAAGAATATCTTCCAACGTTATTTGAACCATTCAGTCGTGAACAGAATACAACCACCGGAAGAGTCAGAGGAACCGGTCTTGGAATGCCAATCGTAAAGAACTTGGTCGATCTGATGGGCGGCAGTATTGAAGTGGAAAGTGAACTGGGAAAAGGAACCGTATTTACGTTTACACTGATGAACAAAATAGCGGACAAGAAATATTACAGCCAGAGGATAGAAAAAGTAAAAACATCTAATATAGGAGAAAGTCTGAATGGAAAGCATGTTCTGCTGGCGGAGGATAATGATCTGAATGCGGAAATTGCAGTGACAGTTCTGGAAGAAGCAGGGATTGTTATCGAGCGTGTGGAAGATGGAATTCAGTGCGTGAACAGGGTGGCGCAGATGTCACCGGGAACTTATGATCTGATACTTATGGATATCCAGATGCCAAATATGGATGGCTATCAGGCAGCACAGCGTATCCGGCATTTAAATGATAAGACGAGGGCTGAGATCCCGATCATTGCCATGACAGCAAATGCCTTTGCAGAAGACAGGAAAAGAGCATTTGATGCCGGCATGAATGGACACATTGCAAAACCCATTGATATTGAGAAACTGGGAGCGGTCATTCTTTCTGTATTGAAAAAACAGGAAGGCTTACAGAATGGAAAGAACAACAGCATGAACGCAAACAGACTGCGTTCATGAGCAAGAAGCGAAAGCGGATTGCGAATGTCCGCTTTACTGGATAATAAAGAGGAAATGAATGAACAGAAAGATAGAAAAACGGATAAGAAAAAAAGGCAAGAAAAAAAGATTATGTTTGAGCATTTTAGTACTTATCATGTTACTTTTTGTACCGCTTTCTGCTTATGCATCGGAAATAAAAAGTGATGGAAAAACAACTCAGGCATTGGAAGAAGAAAATAAAACCGTGAGAGTTGGCTATTTCCCATATGCCAATTTTCAGGAAGGCGGCTATGGGGAACGCAAGCAGGGAGCTGGCTATGAGTATCTCCAGAAGATTTCTTATATAACCGGCTGGAAGTATGAATATGTCTATGGCTCATTTAAAGAGTGTCTGGATATGCTGGAAGATGGAGAAATAGATATACTTGGAAGTGTCAGTTATACACCGGAAAGAGCAGAATCTATCGATTTTTCGACCTATGCAGAGGGAACAGAACGATATTGGATCTATACCCGGGAAGATCATACGAATCTTACGAATGGTGATCCAAAGCAGATGAATGGTTGTCGTATCGGTGCTGCGGATGGAAGTTATCAGAAAGAACTTCTGGAAAAATGGCTGGACAGCAATCAGATCCAGGCAGAGGTGGTTGTCTGTAAAGACTATGATGAAATGATAGAAAAACTGGATGCAGATGAACTGGATGCGCTTGTGGTTCCGGCACTGTCTGTCAACAGTGATTTTATTGCAATCGCCAATATCGGTGCAAGTGACTGTTATTTCGGTGTATCAAAATCCCGACCGGATCTGTTAAAGGAATTAAATTCTGCCCTGGAAGAAATCAACAATACAGAAACGGACTACAGCAGCAAGCTGTATGCCCGTTATGAAGGAAAAGCGGTCATAAATTATGCACTCAACAAGGAAGAAAAACAATGGCTGGATGCACATGAAAACACAATCCGTGTGGGATATCTAAAGGATAATCTCCCTTTTTGTGGTGAAGAAAATGGGAAACTGACAGGAATCCTTGGTACCGTTCTGGATACGGTTCAGGAAAAATATAAAATTACGATCAAGGCAGTTCCATGTTCCACGGGAGAAGAGATGAATGAGGCATTGCAATCTGGTAAAATAGATATTGCAGGTCCTATCATTCAGAATTTTTATACACAGGAACAGTTTCAGGTGATTTTGACGGATGAAATCTTTGATATTACGCCGGTTGTTATTTACAAAGGAAATGAATATAGCGACAGTCTCTCTACAATCGCAGCGACAGAGACCTCACTGTATTCTAAATTGATGGTGTCTCTTCTTTTTCCAGACGCAGAAATCAAGCTGTATGACACACAGGAAGAATGCCTGGAAGCAGTAGCAAATGGAAAAGTGGGAGCAACTGTCATTCCATCTTCAAAGATTAATCTTCTTAATGAAAGTCCACTGACCAGAAGTCTGTCCTTTGCAGAAATGGCAAAACAGCAGGAATTAGCGATGTTCACGACGAGAGAAAACAGAAGAGCAGCTACTATTATCAATAAAGCAATTGAGCAGTCCTCCAATATTTTAAATGGCGTGGTCCTTGCACAGAATTCTGTTTCGGAAAAGAAAATGACCTTACAGGATGTCCTTGCGGAGTATGCAGGCTTAGGAATCGTGGTTTCATTTGTGATTATTTTTGTACTGCTTCTTCTGGTTTATTCCCTTTCCGTAAGCAGAAAAAAACAGATGGAAGCCCTGAAAGAAGCACAGAATGCAAATGCGGCGAATATTGCAAAAACAACGTTCCTGAATCATATGTCCCATGACATCAGGACACCGATGAATGCAATTGTTGGATTTACAGATATTGCTATGAAGAGGAAACCGGACAAAGAAGTGGAGAACTGTCTGAAAAAGATCAGGCAGAGTTCAGAATATCTGATGACACTTATTAATGATGTACTGGACATCAGCCGCATTGAAAGTGGTAAACTGGAATATAAACCAGTGCCGGCAGACCTCAGGGATATGATAAATACTGTTTTGTCGATTGCAAGAGGATATATGGAAAACCGTGACCTTGATTTTTATGTTTCAAGAGAAGAACTTAAAAATCCCTATGTGATGGCGGATGAACTCAGAATCAGGGAAGTATTGCTCAACATCATCAGCAATGCAGTCAAATTTACAAAAGACGGAGGTACCATTTCATTTGTTGCAGAAAACGCTCCGGGTAATGATGAGCACCATGTGATTGTACGCTATCGTATCTCGGATACCGGAATTGGTATGAGTGAGGAGTTCCTGAACAGAATATTTGATGAGTTCAGTCAGGAAAATGATGGAGCAAGAACCAGTTATAAGGGAACCGGACTGGGAATGGCGATTGCTAAGAAATATGTAGATCTTATGGGAGGAAAAATTGAGGTCAGCAGCAGACAGGGTGTTGGCTCAACATTTACGGTAGAAATCCCACTGCTTATAGCAGAACATGTAGAAACTGAAGAAAAAGAAAAGTTAAAGAAAGATATGGATCTACATGGTTTGCATGTTCTTTTGGCAGAGGACAATGATTTAAATGCGGAAATAGCAATAGCACTATTGGAAGAACAAGGGATGATTGTAACCAGGGCTGTAGATGGTAAATCTGCCCTGACACAGTTTTGTAATACAGATCCGGGGACTTTTGATCTGATCTTGATGGATATTATGATGCCGGAAATGAATGGATATGAAACGACAAAAGCCATCAGAAATCTGTCGGACCGTCCGGATGGAAAGAAAATACCTATTATTGCAATGACGGCAAATGCATTTGCAGAGGATGTACAGGCTGCTCTGAATGCCGGAATGGATGACCATGTGGCGAAGCCGGTTGATATGGAGATTTTAACATCTGTCATCACAAAATATATAGAACGATGACTCGTTTGTTGAAAAATGGATCGAAAAATACATACTGGAATGGAACTTGAACATTTAGTAGCAAAATATGTACAATTCCGATAATATCATGAACTTATGGGAACGTATTGCGGATACTTTGTGAACTTTATCCTGATACAATGATTATGCTGATGAAAGAAGGCATAGATAACTGAATACAAGAAAGAGACGAAAGCCTTAGTAGTTAAGAAAAAACTACTGGGGCCTTTTTTGTGCCTGAATTTCTCAGCCAATAACTGCGGGTGTGTCCCGACAGGATAAAGGCGGAGCAGGCATGATTCTAAACAGAGGTCCGCCTTCTGGATTTGAAACGAGCAACAAGATTTCAAATTCAGGAGGAACGGATATGTATATTGAACACCCATATTTTTATGAAGGAAAGTACTACGCAAATATTGATAGAGAAATGATCGAGATTACAAAAGAAGTTGCGTATGCGATGAACAACTTTTACAGAAGCAGCAAGGCAAAAAAGTTGAGATTAAGAACGAACAGGGGGAAGTCGTGGATAAGATGCTGAGGGAGGTGCCTTACAGTGGACAGTTCATCGATGGAGAAGGATTCATGATTGAGGATTTCGAACAAGGATGATAAGCCTTTGAAACAGAATATGTTCAAGGTGGTTTGATAATAGAATATTGATATAGATTGGTGACACTCAGGCTTGGCTTGGGTGTTTTTTGACTGGTGAATATGTGGTTTGTATGGTAGAATAAAATTTAAGAAGTGGATACAGTATTGAAAATCAAGGTGAAGAATATGGAAAATGAGTTAGTCTTATTTACAGATGGTAGTATACAATTAGAGGTTCCGGTATCTTCTGATGGTGAATCTGTATGGTTATCTGCAAATCAGATGGCAGTATTGTTTGATAAAGATGAAACCAATATTAGAAAACATATTAATAATGTATTCAAATCGTCAGAAGTCGATAAAAATAACAACACGCAAAAAATGCGTGTTGATGGGGTAAAGCAATTAGTTGCGTTTTATTCTTTGGATGTAATATTAGCTGTAGGGTATAGAGTAAATTCGTCAAGAGGTATAGCATTTAGAAAATGGGCAAATACTATTCTTAAACAATTTATTTTGAAAGGATATGCTATTAATGAGAAACGTCTTCAAGCATTAAAAAAAACAGTGGATATTCAAACAAGAATGCTCGCGGATGCTCTCAATATAGAGGAATCAGATGTGCTTAGAGCTGTAAATGAGTATACAGATGCATTACTTTTACTTGATCAATATGATCATCAGACATTATGTAAACCTGATGGAAATAAACCGATATATCGTATAACTTATGAAGAATGTGTTGAAATGGTTGGAAAAATGCGTGATTCATTTAACAGTGAGGTATTTGGAGTAGAAAAAGAGACTGGAAAAGTAGCAGGGATAATAGCGGCGGTATATCAAAGTATATTTGGACAGGATGCATATCCATCCTTGGAAGAAAAGGCAGCAAATTTATTATATTTTATGATAAAGGATCATCCTTATGCAGATGGATGCAAGAGAATTGCAGCATCGCTTTTTCTTGAATTTTTAGATAAAAACAATGCTTTATTTCAAGAAGGTAAAAAACGACTTAGCGATGGAACCTTAGTAGCAATCGTTAAATTGTAAGGGCTATCGTTATATAGTGTGCAATCGTTGAATAGTCTAGCAGTATCGTGTAAAATGAATATCTAGTTGGATAAGGTCATATAATATTAATGCAGCCGCAAGCTGTGATTTGAACTATATTTGACCTTGACAGGCGGCACATTTGAATGTATACTTTAAGTACAGTAAGAGATTACTGCAAATGTTTGTTGCTACTCGATATGCAACTCAAACAAGGTCGAGTTCAAATGTTTGTCGCTACTCGATATGCGACTTAGAAAAGGTCGAGTTCAAATGTTTTGAGGTTCCGTTCGAGAGGACGGAGCCTCTTTTTGACGATAGGAGAAGAAATGGAAATAGGACATTTTTATTATATTGATGATCAATACTTTAAGGATTTTCCAGATTCTTATTTGATGCAGAATAAGGAAAAGGTAAATGGACAGTTACATGATAGACCATGCTTTTATGCATTCCAGGATAGTAATACGCAGCTGTTTTGGATGATACCATTTTCATCACAGACTTCTAAATTTAAAGGAATCTATAATAAGAAAATGCAAAAGTATCATAAGTGCGATACAATTGTTTTTGGAGAAGTGCTTGGTCATGAGAAGGCATTTTTGATTCAGAATATGTGCCCGATTACAGAAAAATATATGAAAAATGAGTATCTGGATTCTGTTGCCAATATACCAGTTCGTGTTGATGGTAGATTGGAAAAGGAGTTAAAGGATAAAGCAGGAAAAGTTTTAGCATTGCAGAGAAAGGGAGCGAAGTTGATTTTTCCAGATGTCCTTAGTATAGAACAGGAACTATTAAAATAGATGTAAATATCTATGTCGGATAAAGAGAGGTGTCTTTCCTAGTGGCAGGCATCTTTTTTTATTTAAAACCGTGTGGTGTATCATGGTTGGCGGCGAGATATAAGTCTAGGAATCTGAATCTTACAGCGAAAACAATTGAACTTTACAAAGATGTAGAGTGAGAGGAATTGGTTATATGAAAGTGATATGTCCAAAATGCAAATCAGAACATACAGCACCGATTATGTATGGGTATCCCGAACCAGAGGCTTGGGAGGCTTCGGAGCGCGGAGAGATTATCCTTGGTGGTTGTATGGTATTTCCGCACCAAGAGGACTATGGCTGTTTGGATTGTAATCATAGATGGTCATTGGATTCTCTGCCTGCTAAAGCTATTAAGAAAATGCGTATCAGGGTGTTCGAGCAAGGTCCATGTACAATTGATATGGCACGTGCATGGGTGTACGAGATCTATGCAGATGGAACTGCTAGAAAATATGATTACCAGGGAAGAAGTAGAAAAGCATTATTTTCTGAAAAAGAACAAGTGTCGGAGCGAAAGACAATTGAATTGTTCCGTGAATTTCAGAAGGTAATGAGCAAATATCCAGAAGAAGTTATTGTGGCAGAAGTTCTTGACGGTTGCGGGTATAACCTACAGGTAACTTATTTTGATCACAGAAAAAGAATCATCAAAGGTAATCTTGGCGGAGGTACGATAGATAATTTGGTAATGGGGTTCTTTGGAAAGATATTTGATGTGGAGAAATGACTATGTTTCAGGAACTGACAGGTTTTATTGAAAGATTGGATAGTGAGGAACACGGCAACTGGGTAATTGATAAAGAAAATGATGGTAGCCAGAACATCCGATTCAGATGCCATATGTAAATTATGGTAGAGAAGCAATTACATTTGAGAAAGCTGTGTATAAATTTGTGGACGAACATCCGGAATACGATATGAAGAATTATGGAGAGATACTGGAGAAAGTAGGTATCGAATGGGGAATAAATTCGATGGAAAGTGCCATCGTGGATGATCTTGATGCCAGGACTGTATTGGCACTCTTGATTGGTGCGATTAGAGCAGATAGGTTTTGCGAAGGAGCATTGCTCGGTTTTATGAAAAGCGGGGCAATTCAGAGATGGTTGGTTAGATTAAAAGAGTTAGATTTGTAAAAAAGGCACTGATGTCTGGGTGCCTTTTTGTGTTAGTGCCACTTAACGATTGTGGGTGTCAAAACACCCATTTAGTGATATAATAAACTCTGTATATTCATTTAAATGGAGGCGCTTATCATGGCAGTCCCAAAAGTTGACGGACAATTTATAGCAGAGGCTATTAAATATATTGATGAGAATGGAGTTCCTTGGCATAATACGAGTACCAAGTATGAGCTTGTATGGGAAAACGGTAATACCTATCCACCAAAGTATGTCATCGCAGTAGCAAATCATTTGCAGAATGGTGCAGAGATAGATGTATCTGGATATAATGCTGTCGAAGCAAAAAACTATCTTACTGCAAAAGAATATGAGATTCAGATTAAGCAGACAAAATACGAGATTACTATAACATCAGATTCTGTTACTTCTACTGATGATTCATTCACTATGGATAATATTAGTGCAGGAGATGTGTTCAAGCCTTTGGATGTATCATTTGTTGCTGTCGATGGAACTGTTATCAAAAGAAATTATGGGAAAGGTGAGAGACGGAATACAAACCAAACTTTACCACGTATTGCGTTTCAAATTTATGAAAAACAGATTGCAGCCTTGCCAGTAGAAGAAAAAGAACAGTTTCCAATTTGTCAATACGCTCCAGATAAGGAAATGATTCGTGGAATTTATTACAGCAAGGACGAAGCAAAAGCACACAATATAAATCCGTTCAGTACAATGTCGTATGATTATGATGATGGCAGACAGTTTGTAATTTATTCATGGAATATCTTTACAACTCTTAGATTTGTTCAGGAGTGTTTGACACGTTTCGGTAATCCGGGAGATTCCTTCAAATTGGTTTATCGTGAGAAGGACGAGAAGGAAAATGCAGAGGAAGAGGCAGTAAAACCAGCAGAATTTAATGGCTATCTGAATCCATATTCTACTATGCTTGTGGAATCTAAGAACATTATATTCCGAGGCGCTCCAGGAACTGGAAAGACTTATCTTGCAAAAGAAATTGCTACTGACATTATTAGCAATGGCTATTTTGATGATTATACGATGCTCACAGATGAGCAAAAGCAACAGGTAGAGTTTGTCCAATTTCACCCAAGTTATGACTATTCGGATTTCGTAGAAGGACTCCGTCCAAAGACGAATGAAGATGGTTCTATGGGGTTTGAATTGCAGGATGGCGTGTTTAAGAAATTCGTGGATAAGGCTAGAAGAAACTATGAGAATTCTAAAAAGTCCACAGAGGTCATTGCAAATGAATTATCTGTTCAAGAAGCAATGAAAGAGTTCTTTGATGATGTGGACACAGGAAATAACACCTTCAAGACCAAAACGGGTACAGAATTTACAATCACAGATGTCGATGATGAGCATATTTATCTTTCAATACCACAAAATGCATCCATCAACAGTATCCGATTGAATATTTCTGAAATTAGACAGATGTTAGAGTCTGGAAGAGAATTTAACAAATTAAAAGATATTACGGAATTTTTCAATATCAATTTTACGCAGCAGAGATATTCCTACAATCTTGTTATTTTTAACGAGATTCAGAAAAAGAAAAAGGCTGCAAAGATTATAAGCCAGGAAGAGTTGAAGAAATATGTATTCATCATTGATGAGATAAATCGTGGTGAGATATCTAAGATTTTCGGAGAGTTATTCTTTGCTGTTGATCCAGGATACAGAGGTGTGGCAGGAGAGGTTTCCACACAGTATGCAAACCTTCATGCTGATAGCAATGAAAAATTCTATATCCCAGACAACGTTTATATCATTGGTACGATGAATGATATTGACAGATCTGTAGACAGCTTTGATTTCGCTATGAGACGAAGATTCCGTTTTGTGGAGCTTCGTGCAGATGAGCGCCTTGAGATGCTTGCTAACTTAAATAACGAAGAGAAAGAGGCTGAGGCAATTGCCAGAATGTCAGCTTTGAATGTGGAAATTGCAGCAACAGAAGGTCTGAATGAAAACTATCAGATTGGTGCATCCTATTTCTTGAAGCTGAAGAATATTGACTTTGACCAATTATGGTCAGATTACCTACATCCGTTGTTACAGGAATACATAAATGGTATGTATGATGAAGAAGGTATTATGGAGCGATTTAAGAAAGCATATAACCAAGGAAAGTTGGACGGAGCTGATGTAGATGAGTCGAATTAAAATAAAAGATAATTCGAGAATACCTAAGGAGTCATTGTCTGGCATATCACTTCTGACAAGCAAAATTGCAGATAAAACTTTGGAGCAGTTGGAGAAAGAAGGGATATTTGTATTCCCGGAGATTCTTAGAGACGCAGATGATATCACAAAAGACCAGATGATTTTACAGAGTGTAAACAATTATTATTTGTCGAGCAATGTCATGGGCTTCATGGGACTTGGAGATGAGAAGCTCATAGTTGAATCAAGATTTAGTGGTAACGGGCAGGACTTCCTGTTTCAATATTTGCTTGAGAGAGTATTTGATGTCCCGAATATTGTGGATTTGGAAACGGATGCGAACAATGATGATTGTGTTTTCAATCTGCTTGTTTTTATTTTCCCACATTACTTAAAGAGTGCCATGCGTAAGGGTGTCTTTAAGACTTATGTGAGAAAAACATACAATGACAGCAATGTTAAGGGAACGGTAGATATAGCGAGACACATTGTTAAGAATACACCGTTTGTTGGCAATGTAGCATATTCGCAGAGGAAGTATTCCTTTGATAATGATTTGATGGAATTAATCCGTCATACGGTGGAGTTTATCAAATACAAGCCATACGGACATAAGCTGCTTGCGCAGGTTAAGGATGAGGTCAAGGATGTTGTAGCGGCCACTCCTAACTACGAGATGTGTAACCGACAGAAGATTATCGATGCAAATAAGACCAATGCCATTAGACACGCATATTACCGAGAATATTGTGAACTGCAGAGCTTGTGTCTACTTATCTTACAGCATCAGAAACATCAGATTGGAATGGGAAGCAAGAAGGTATATGGATTGCTCTTTGATGGCGCATGGCTCTGGGAAGAGTATATGAATTCGATTGTGGACGAGATTTTCTATCATCCGATGAACAAAGCTACAAAAGGTTCTCAGCGTTTGTTTGACCATAATCGCGGACTTATCTACCCAGACTTCATCAGCAGAGACTCAGAGGCACGAGTGATTGCAGATGCGAAGTACAAACCGATTGATAATATTGGAAACAAGGACTATCTGCAGGTATTGGCATATATGTTCCGATTTGATGCCAAGAAGGGATTTTATTTTTATCCTGAAATGGGAGAGGAAGAAGATGCTGTTATGTGGCTCAATCGTGGTTCGACTTATGAGAAGAATGTAGAGGCACGAGAGGATATTTGTCTCGTCAAGCACGGATTTCAGATTCCGACCGGGATAGATGTATATAGTGCTTTCACAGAGCAGATGCGATGTAATGAAATCAAATTCCTTGATGGAATTTTAACGTCCGTGAAATAGAAAAAATATACCTTTTAACGATGCATCCCTCGGTTTAGAAATACTCCAAGGGGGGCAAAATCCAGAGTAGTAATCCCGAAAATTTTGACTACGATTTTACTACGAATGAGGGGTGTGAATTGCACCGTTTTGCCGTATTTTGCAAAATCGGCACTTAAAATGTAACTTTTATAATAGAAGAAACAAGTCGGCAAAATGCCCCCAAAACACGGTATTTCTCGGCTTTTTATGATAGGAGATTTTTATGATTAGAGTTTTATTCGTATGCCACGGCACTACCTTAGCAAAATTCTGAAAAACCTTGATTTTACAGTATATTTTTGAACCAGTAGGGATGTTTTACTAAGTTTTTACTAAAGAGGAATCCCTAGCACGAATTTAGAAAAGTAACATATAGTATGACCTTATTAATTGGTAGAACAATTGGTAAGGTCCTTTTTTATTTCAAGGAGGTTCAAAATGAAAAGTACAGCGTTAGGAGCAGAAAACATTATTTTTATCAGTGATGCACATGAAAAATTCTACTATGAAAAATTACAAGAAGTACGGTATCAGGATGTGTACCATAAGGCATTGTGTTATTGCCTGGGTATTAATGGAGATACCAGAAAAAATGCTGACAGAATTTATAATTTTAAAACGGGGTCTGTTAAAACGAAATGTTTACATGAAGGATGGCAGACAAGCGGTAGCTTAAAAGTGGTAAGGATGGCATTTAATCTGTACTGTAACAGCACGCCAAGCGTTTGGGATTATGAAGATGCAGAGGAACAGGTAAACGAGTGCAGACAGTATACAGTAGAGGATATCTTCTGCTGTGTATATGCACCATATTTTTGGCAGGCAATACAGATCCGTTATCCGGAATATGTAGTGTACAATCAAAAGTTACATGCCATGCTTGGAGGAATAGATTAATGCTGAAAGTGAGACTGATGGGAACAAAAAATGATATTGCATGGTTTCAGAAAATCCTGCAGCGTCATCCTAAAATTGAAGTTATGGAATTATCGGAACTTTATTCCAATAAAGGGACGAGCAAATATTATAGAGCTTATGCTGAAATTGAAAAAAGTAATGTAAATAAAAAATAGTAGAAAAACAGGAGAATTATATCATGTGCAAAATAATCGCAATCGCAAATCAAAAAGGTGGAGTAGCAAAGACTACAACCACTATTAATCTTGGAGTAGGACTGTCTAAGGTTGGAAAACGTGTAATGCTGATAGATGCTGATCCACAGGGACATTTGACAATGGGACTTGGTTTTCCAAAGAACTTAAGGGTAACATTGAAAACAATGATGGAAAATATCATTATGGGATTAGAATTTGATCCCAGGGAAGCAATTTTACACCATGAGGAAGGAATAGATGTAATTCCATCTAATAAACTTCTTTCAGGAATGGACATGTCATTATTTACGGTAGAGGACAGAGAAAAAGTCTTAAAAGAATATCTGGAACTTTTGGAAAATGATTATGACTATATCCTGATTGATTGTATGCCCTCGTTGGGAATGATGACAATTAATGCGTTAAGTGCAGCTGATAGCGTTTTGATTCCGGTGCAGCCTCAATACTATGCGGCAGATGGTCTCATGGAATTACTGAAAGTTGTGAAAGGCATTCATCAGAGATTTAATCCTGATTTACAGATTGAAGGGATTCTGTTTACAATGGACAGCAGTCATTATAATAATTCAAAGAGAAATAAGCAGGCAGTACGAGATGCTTATGGAGCAGAGATTATAATTTTTGATCAGACAATTCCAAGAACAGAAGCTCTTGCCGAAACTGCATCAGAAGGTGTCAGTATTTTTTCTTACGATGCAAAAGGAAAAGGTGCGTACAGTTATCAAGCACTTGTCCAGGAGGTGCTGAATCATGCGTAAACCTAAGAAAGAAATTCAGCTTACTTCTTATGATGAATTGCTTGGAATCAATGAAGCCGAACAGAATACTCTTAATCAGATTGTTGAAGTGCCATTAAATGAGTTACATCCTTTTAGAAATCATCCATTTCATGTAAATGATGATGAAAAAATGGCTGAAACAGTAGAAAGTATCAAGAATTATGGCATCTTAAATCCTGCATTGGTACGTCCTCGCGCAGAGGGAGGATATGAACTGATTGCTGGTCACAGGAGAAAACGTGGTTGCGAACTGGCTGGAAAAAGTAAAATGCCAGTACTCATACGGAACTATACCGATGATGAAGCCGTAATCGTTATGGTGGATTCTAATATACAGAGAGAAAATTTGCTTCCAAGCGAAAAGGCATATGCTTATAAGATGAAGATGGATGCAGTAAAACATCAGGGCATAAAAGACGAAAACGCAGCTTCTGTTGACAGTGCAGATCTGGTTGGACAGGCTGCCGGTGACAGTGGAAGAACCGTTCAGCGTTACATACGCTTGACCTGTCTTATTCCGGAATTGCTGAAATTGTTGGATGAAGGAAAGATTAATTTTACAGTAGGTGTTTCATTAACCTATTTATCAGAAACGGAGCAGATTTGGGTGAAAGACTGCATAGTGTCTGGAGCAAGCTCTGTTACAGGTTCAATGGCAACAAAACTGAAGCAATACAGCGATGAAGGTAATCTGACAGAATTAGCGGTACAGCTTATTCTGAATGAAAAGAAAACAGAGACAGGAAAAGTTACTTTAACTGAAAAGAAAATACGAAAGTATTTTCCAAAGGAATATAACAGAGAACAGATTGAACAGGTTATCTATGAACTGCTTGATAACTGGAAGAAAAGCCAATAACGAGGGAAGGAGGGAAAGCAAAATGGCAAAATCCGAAAGCACAAAAATAGAGTTTGGTTATTTTCACGATTATGAATCGGAACAGTTTGCTTTTTACCGTATTCCCAAAGTATTATTCACAGATGAATATTTCCGTAATCTGTCCAGCGATGCAAAGGTTCTTTATGGCTGATGCTGGACAGAATGGCTTTATCTATCAGACATCAGTGGTTTGATGAAGAGGGTAAGGTTTATATTATTTTTACTGTTGAACAGGTTATTCAGTATATGAATTGTGGAAGAGATAAAGCAATGAAAACGCTTGCAGAACTGGATACCAAAAAGGGAATCGGATTAATTGAAAGAGTCAAACAAGGATTTGGTAAACCGGATATTATTTATGTAAAGAACTTTATTTTAAGGACATCAAAAGATGTTAAAAACAATGATGAATCCGAAGAGAGTATTCAACAAAATCGAGAGGTCGAAGAAGTCGACTTATCGGAGTCGGAAAAATCGACTTATCGTGGTCGGAAAAATCGACTTCAAGGGGTCGGAAAAACCGACTTCAAGAGGTCGGAAAATACGACTTATCGTGGTCGAAAAATCAGAACTACAGAAGTCGGAAAAACCGACCCTAATAATACTAATTATAATTATACTGATATTAGTAATACTGACAGAAGTAATACTGATCTTATCAATCTTTCAGATTCTTCCGAACAGCAGTCAATGGATTTGATGGAAGAGATGGAGTTATTCCAGATGAATACTGCACTTGTAAAAAGAAATATTGAATATGACTGTCTTGTACAACGATGCAGACTGGGGGAACAGCAACAGTTGGATGAAATTGTGGCACTAATTGTGGAAACAATCAGCATAGAACGGGAGAATATTACGATCAGTGGAGTGAAATACCCATATCAGTTCGTAAAAAGCAGATTATTGTTGCTGGAAGAAAGCCACATAGAGTATGTACTTGACTGTCTGCATGAGAATACCAGGGAAGTAAAGAACATAAAAGCGTACTTGCTTACCTGTCTTATGAATTCAATAACGACAATAGGCAATTATTACCAGGCAAAAGTAAATCATGATATGTACGGAGGTGGCATATGAGAGGAAAAGAAATTATAACAAAATTGATAATTCCTGGTGCAATAGCTATGATTATCTGCTTAATTGTTCACCCTATGTGCATGAATGGTGAAATATTAGACTGGAGAAAATTATTGCTTTTTGTGGGAATACCTTTCGGAATCCAGAAAATGTTTTTGTTGGTCGTTCCAAGAAATGTGGGGACAGGGGAAATGCTTGGTTTGGTGGTACTTAAACTGATGGTAGGAAGTTTGATTGGAATAGGGGTTCTTGCCTGGAGATTATTAGCTGTAGCAGGCATTTTGCTAAAAAACGGCATTTCTGGAATTATATGGATCATAAAAAGACTGAAAGAAATGGTGATCAAAAATGAGCGAAAAGCAACTGGAAAAATTGTATTATAGCATTTATCCAATGAATCAATGTGAGACACAAAGTAAAAGTTATGAAGAGACAAAGGAACTGTGTGAAACATTAGAAAAGGAAATGATAAGTCTAATGAGTCCGGATCTGCAGGCAATGTTTGAGGATTACAAGGAATATACTTTAAATCTTAAACAAACAGAACAGAGAGACGCTTACATAGATGGATTAGCGTTTGGGATTCGCACAATTTCGGAAGCCTTTTTACATGAGAACAAAAATAGAATATGGTGATTGAAAAAGCAGTCTGTCAAGGCTGCTTTTTCTGTACCGCTTACATAGGAGAATGAGATGTGATTGATTTGATAATTATTATTATGGCAGGAATAGTGCTTTTGTTTTTGCTGTCTTGTTGCTTTATGGTTGCAAGGCTATTGGATGAGGAAATATCTATGTATGGATATGAAGGAAAAGAAAACTGGGAAAGGGAACAACTTCCCGACAAATTGTCGAGAAGTTCAACAGATGAAAGACATGGAGATAAATGAAAAGATTCGTTATTTTCGGAAACAGAGAGGGCTATCGCAGGAGCTGCTTGCAGAACGAACAGGAATTAATGTGAATACAATTCGGAAGTATGAAATAGGCATACGAAAGCCGAAAGTAGAACAATTAAAGAAAATTGCGGATGGACTTGAAATTAGTGTAATAGAATTTTTGGATATTGAAATAGAAAATGAAGCGGACTTGATTGCTATGCTGAAAAAAATCAGTCCGTTTTTTAAATGGGACGGATTGCTTCATGTATTGGTGGGGGAAAAGTTTTTATGATTGGTGTTGGAAGTGCATTGGTATCACTGTTGCTGATCTTTGTTTGTTATTCACTGACACTGACAGCGAAAAGAGCAGATGAAAATTTATTGATGATTTGTGAAAAGAATCAGAAAAATGAAGAAGAGAGAGGAAACCGAGAAATGGAATCCCAGAGAGACATTTTAAGAGTAATTGAAAAAGAAATCAAAAAAGGAAGTGCGCCAGTTGCATTTGCAGGTTTGGGGTTTTCCGAGGAATGTTATCATTTGGTAGATAGTCAGGCTAAGATGAACCAACTTTTAGATTATTTTTTTCGCAATGAAGAATACGCAGCTTTGGCAGAGCGGCAGGTGAAAAGTAATATCTATGCAGAAATGGGCAAAAGGCTGAATTTCCGTAGTGCCAGATCTGATCGAGACAGAAAGAATATGGAGGTAGCGGCAAAACGATGGATTAAGAAAAAGCATCCAACATTTGATGGTGATGTATATGTCGAAAATATCCGGTGTTTTCTGGACATTTCCCAAGAAGAGTTAGAAAAACGTAAATGTACAGTCAATGAACAGGATACGACAGCACTTATTTTCAGCCAGAAACATCTTGAAGCATTATACTTGCAATGTCTTATGCACAGACGAAATGCGATGCAAGAGATTCCGGAATTAAAAGGTTTGTCAGAAACGTGCAACAGGATTTATAAATTGCAGGATGTAGATGTATTATTTCAATGCCTGCTGATGGATCAGATGGATTGGGAAGAAGAAAAGTTATATGTGCAGTTCAGCACAATTTATTTATTGAAGCAGACAGTGAAAAATTAAAACCCATGACTTCTCGACAATTTGTCGGGAAGTGGAAAGGAGTCAAATTCCAATGAAAATATATCTCCCCCATCTGTTAGTACCACCGTAATTTGCTGATCAGAATCGAAAGGAGGCGTGCAAATTGCAGGAAGAAGTTACACAGAAAACAATCGCATTGTCGGTTAAAACTGCAAGAGTGACTGCCGACGTGTTAAAAAATATGCTGCGGAAGTATCTGTCAGGACAGAAGCAAAAGGGAAAGAATCCTTATAAGGTTGGAAAACAGTCATACAAAGAATTGAAAAGCCAGGGTTCTGGTTTATCCAATATTGAAATCACAGATGGAAATATCAAGTCCTTTGAGCGTGTGGCGAAAAAATACCGTTTAGATTTTGCCTTGAAAAAAGACAGTTCGACCAAGCCACCGACCTACTATGTGTTCTTTAAAGGGCAGGATACAGAAATGATGAATCTGGCATTTAAGAAATATTTGGGTGTCCAGATGAACAAAAAGGATAAGCCATCTATTATGGAAAAACTTATGCACTTTAAGGATGCTGTGTCTAAAGGAAAGAACAGAGAACGAGCAAGAGAACAGCAGAAAGACAGAGGGCAGAGTTTATGACTGAGAAAAAACAGCAGCATAAGAAGAAAAGAGGAAAAGTTCAGCATATCAGAGGCTCTCCGAAAAAGAGAAAAATATCTGGAAAAGCTGTTTTTTCCTCAGAGAGTATCCCAGGAAAAATGCTTGCAGATGTGAAAAATCTGATTACGGACAAGGTAAGTGAATTGAAGAGGGCAGATCAGAAAAAGCTGTTTTTAGCTAATTTCCCCTATCTGATGTTTGCCTATTTTTTCAATAAGATTGCCTGGTTGTATCGGGTAAACACCGGAGCAACTTCCTGGGATAAATTTATGAATACCATTACTTATTTTGAACTGGCATTTCAGAATCTCTGGCCAAGTTTGAATCATATAGATTTGTTGTGTGGAATCGCAGGCGGCGTGGCTGTAAAGCTTATTATTATTTACCGCACGAAAAATGCCAGGAAATATCGGCTGGGTGTGGAGTATGGTTCTGCCAGATGGGGAACAGAAAAAGATATACGACCATATGCTGATCCTGAATTTGAAAATAATATTATTCTCACAGAAACAGAGAGTCTTACTATGTCAAGCAGACCAAAGAATCCGAAATACGCCAGGAATAAAAACATTCTGGTAATTGGCGGTTCCGGTTCTGGAAAAACCAGATTTTTTGTAAAGCCTAACATTATGCAGATGCACAGCTCCTATGTGATTACTGATCCAAAGGGAACTGTGCTTCTGGAGGTTGGCAGTATGCTGGCAAAAGGCAGTCCGATGACGGATGAGAATGGAAAAATCGTGCGGGACAAAGAGGGAAAAGTTATATACGAACCATATAAAATCAAAGTTTTGAATACAATTAATTTCAAAAAATCCATGCACTATAATCCATTTGTATATATCCGCAGTGAAAAAGATATTCTAAAACTGGTAACAACCATTATTGCTAATACCAAAGGTGAAGGGCAGCAATCAGGTGAGGATTTTTGGGTAAAGGCGGAAAAACTCTATTATTGTGCCCTGATTGGTTATATCTGGTATGAAGGCAGGGAAGAAGAAAAGAATTTTAATACTCTGTTGGAAATGATCAATGTGTCAGAAGCCAGGGAAGATGATGAGAATTTCAAGAATCCAGTAGATCTGATGTTTGATGAGCTGGAGCAGAAAGACCCGAACCATTTTGCAGTAAGGCAGTACAAAAAATACAAGTTGGCTGCCGGTAAGACAGCAAAATCTATTCTAATCAGTTGTGGTGCAAGACTCGCACCCTTTGATATTGCGGAACTGCGGGAGCTTATGAGTTATGACGAGCTGGAATTGGATCTGGTTGGTGACAGGAAAACTGCATTGTTTGTCATTATTTCAGATACCGATGATACCTTTAATTTTATTGTTTCTATTATGTACACACAGCTTTTTAATCTGCTCTGTGACAGAGCTGATGATGTATATGGAGGCAGACTTCCAATTCATGTGAGGTGTCTCCTTGACGAGTTTGCGAACATCGGACAAATTCCTAAATTTGAAAAATTAATTGCTACGATTAGAAGCCGGGAAATCTCAGCTTCTATTATTTTGCAGTCAAAGTCTCAGCTTAAGGCAATTTATAAGGATAATGCCGATACCATCGAAGGGAACTGTGATACGACCTTATTCCTGGGGGGAAAGGAAAAAACGACATTAAAGGAAATAGCGGAGATTTTGGGAAAAGAAACCATAGATCTGTATAACACATCGGATACGAGAGGCAGTCAGCGGTCTTATGGAATGAACTACCAGAAAACAGGAAAGGAGTTGATGAGTCAGGATGAAATAGCAGTTATGGACGGAGGAAAATGTATTCTGCAGGTGAGAGGTGTCAGACCATTTTTCTCAAATAAATACGATATTTGCAAACATAAAAATTACAAATATCTGTCCGATTATGACAAAAAGAATACCTTTGATATTGAAAAATATCTGAGTACTAATCTGATACTGAAACCAGAGGATGAAGTGGAACTGTATCAGATGTAACTTCTCGACAAATTGTCGGGAAGTGGATCATGGGAGGAAATCATGAATAATTTGGAAAAAGGGAACAGTCGGTATCCATCGACGAAAATGAATATACCGACTGTACGTGTGAGGAATTTTCCAAGTAGAAAATCCTATGCTTAGTGTAGCACAAAAGGCAGGGTTTATATAGTGTTTTCTTCCATTTCTGGAAAAAATCTAAGAAAGGACTGGAAAATGTAAGTTTTCCAAAGGTACACTTATGGCATTTTTTACAACGGCAATTACGACCTTAAAAACATTGGTTTGTGCGATCGGAGCCGGACTTGCAGCCTGGGGAGTGATCAATCTGCTGGAAGGATATGGAACAGACAATCCGGGTGCAAATGCTCATGTACAGTAAAGAAGCAAACAACCGAAAACAAGAGATAGACCGCCAGCACCACACTATTCCGAACCAAAGAGCAAACGACAAGCACCATGGA